>JAGWVO010000605.1 GCA_018970845.1 Planctomycetota bacterium | reverse complement strand
GGCTGTTTAATAATCGAACGGATCCAAGAGTCATCGGGCCGTGGCGCAGATTTTCATTCGTTGAGATCAGGATGGCCCAAGTCACAGGATCCTGAATGGCTGACCTGGGTTGGTTTCGGCACCCAAGGCTTTCAATCAAGTCGGCAATGAACCATGGGCTGCAAATGGCACCCAAGTCCTCAATTTGAGGTTTTGGAAAATAAGATTGATCCTGGCATGATGCCACAAGACGCCTCCGTGCGAGCTTTTGGCGGGGCATCCATGCCCCGAACCTTATACAATCAGGCCTTGGCGGGCGATTCCATGTCAAGCAGTGAACACATTCGCTCGATCAAGGTGTCCGTGTCAAATGGCTTGTGGAGGAAATCGTCGGCACCAGCCAGTTTCAGTTCCTGAATCTTGTCGTCCTCGACCATGCCGCTGATGCAGAGGATTCTCACATCCTCCAGGCTCGAATCGGCGCGAACCCTGTGGCAAACTTCCTTGCCATTAATATCTGGCAGCATCACATCAAGAATAATAATGTCGGGTCTGTATTCCTTGACCATCATTCCAGCATCAAATCCGTTGCTGGCTGTACGTGTTTCGAATCGACCATCCTCGTTCAAGGCCGTGGAAATGAGTTCAAGCAGGGCGCTTTCATCATCGACCACAAGAACTTTTCTTTTGCCGGTTTCCAAGGCATCGGTTGGAATCCCGTTGTCTTTCATGAACTTGTAAAGCTGGTCCCTTGGAATCCTGCGAAATCGTGATCCAGGCACACGGAAGCCTTTCAATTGTCCGTTATCAAAACACCGGATGATGGTTTGCTGGCTTACCTTACAAATTTTGGCTGCTTCGCCGGTGGTGAAGACGGTTTTCATGAGTCGCTTGATTCCTTTCTTGGCATCCTTCGCTGGTTTCCAATATCCACGCTCGGCGAGGGTAAGGGAAAAGCGAAGACTCCCTTCCTGGGGATTTCCGCGATGATCCTGACCACTAAAACCGTGGCAACATGCCACAGCTACCAAGCGCCTCGGAAGGGTTGTTGGCAACACCACCGAGGAGAATGCGGGCCAAGCAGGAGAATCTTCCCGAGTTTGCCCCATCTAACTTGATCGTAATTTTTTACCCTGCCGTGTCAACACCATTGGCTTCGGCAAAGTTGACGCATCTTTTGCATTGTCACGGTTGGCGACTACTTTAGATAAAGCATGAGCACGGCCAAATCGGCTGGGTTGATCCCGCTGATTCGGCTGGCCTGCCCCAAGTTTCTGGGCTTGATCGTGGAAAGTTTTTCCCTTGCTTCAGCCCTGAGTTGAATAATCGATTCGTATTGGAAACTCTCAGGGATTCTCAAATCTTCATTTCGCCTGAATCTTTGAATCTCCTCTTCCTGTCTTTTAATGTAGCCTTGGTATTTTGCCTCGAGAACAACCTGTTCGATGACTTCTTGATCCCAGTCTTGACGGTTTCCTGAAGGATCAGCATCCAATTGTTTGGAAACTGTTTGCCAATCAGTTTCTGGTCGCCTCAACAAGTCATGGCAGGTTATGCCATCGATCCTCCGCTGCTTGGCAAGGGATTCCAATTTCGAAATCGCCGATTCCTTTAGTGAAAGCACTTCTGCCCGTTTTTGATCCACTAATCCGAATCGAACGCCCACCGGTGTCAAGCGCCTGTCCGCATTGTCATGCCTTAGCATCAGGCGATATTCGGCCCTGCTTGTGAACATCCGGTAGGGTTCGTCGACACCTTTGGTAACGAGGTCGTCAATCATGACGCCGATATAGGAGATGCTTCGGTCGATGATGAATGGCGGTTTACCCAACAGTTGTAATGCGGCATTCGCACCTGCCACCAAGCCTTGGGCGGCGGCCTCCTCGTAGCCGGTTGTTCCGTTGATTTGCCCAGCAAAAAACAATCCGGCAACCTGTTTGGTTTCAAGTGTCGGAAGCAGCTGAGTAGGCGGTGAGTAATCGTATTCGACAGCGTAACCCCATCGCATCACTTCGGCATTGTGCAACCCGGGAATA
>JAGWVO010000604.1 GCA_018970845.1 Planctomycetota bacterium | reverse complement strand
AGGAATTAACCAACAAGCACGGCGGAATGATCGCTTTGGGCGATCATGTTTATGGTGATGCCGATGACCGGGGGACGCCACAGTGCGCGGAATGGGCAACTGGCAAGGTGGCATGGAAACGACAGGGTGCCCGTCAAGGCAGGGGGTCGGCATCCATCACGGCGGCGGACGGATTGCTGGTGATCCGATATCAGGACGGCTGGGTTCATTTGGTCGAGGCCGGGTCTGACAAACCCTACAAGGAACTGGCCCAATTCAAGATTGTTGGAAGCGATACCAACTCATGGGCCCATCCCGTTGTTTTGGATGGAAAACTGTACCTGCGGGAAAAAGGTTTTCTTTGGTGCTACGACATAGCTGCCCGCTAATTATTCGGTGATTTTTAATTCAATCGCAAACCCGGTTGCCGGGAAGGTGTTGATATGTACCTGCTGGCTGGATTTTTCATTGGAAGTTGGGCGGTGGCGCAAGCGCCCGCCCTGCCCCGACCCGTGTCAACTGTTGAAAACATAACCGAGTACAGGCTGGAAAACGGCCTCAGGATTCTTCTTTACCCGGATCCATCAACTTCCAAGCTCACTATCAACTGCACGGTTTTTGTCGGCTCACGGCATGAGGGATATGGCGAAACCGGCATGGCCCATCTTCTTGAACACATGGTGTTCAAGGGCACTCCGTCCCATCCGGATATTCCCAAGGCCCTGAAGGACCGAGGCGCCGTGTTCAACGGCACGACATGGGTGGATCGAACGAATTACTACGAAACCCTCAACAGCGAGAAAGACAACCTTGAATTTGCGATCGCACTTGAAGCGGATCGCCTTGTCAACAGCCCAATCCGTCGCGAGGACCTTGTTTCTGAAATGACCGTGGTCAGGAATGAGTTTGAACGCGGTGAAAACAGCCCTGAAAGAATTCTGGGACAACGGATGATGGCAACAGCCTACGAGTGGCACAATTATGGCAAAAGCACGATCGGAAATAGAAGTGATATCGAAAGAGTTCCAGTGGACAAGCTTCGCGCCTTTTACAAGAAGTTCTACCGACCGGACAATTGCATGGTGATTGTCGCCGGGAAGTTCGAGACGTCCCGGGCACTTTCCGCCATCAGCAAATCTTTCGGTTCCCTGAAGAATCCTCCAGTCCCGATGGAGGACACCTACACGGAAGAACCGGTGCAGGATGGTGAAAGGTCGATTGTCTTGAAGAGGGCGGGCGGCGCGCCGATTGTTGGAGCCGTGTACCACATACCAGCCGGTTCACATCCCGATTTTCCCGCCGTGGAAGTTCTGGCGACGGCGCTCGTGGACGAGCCGTCAGGTCCGCTATACAGGTCACTCGTGAAAGGAAAACTTGCGAGTGATGTCAGTGCATTCGCGTTTAGTTGGCATGATCCCGGGGCCCTGGAATTGGAAGCCTCCGTGGAAAAAGCGGCCGATCCTTCCAAGGCGCTCGATATTCTTCGTTCCACACTGGATGATGTCCAAGCCAAGGGGATTGCATCTGAGGATGTAGCCCGCGCCAAGGCCCAGATTCTTAAGCGCCGCGAACTCCAAATGGCCGACAGCAATCGAATCGGCATATCCCTGAGCGATTGGGCGTCAAAAGGTGACTGGCGACTCTTCTTCCTGCACCGCGACAGGCTGGAAAAGGTCACCACCGAGGAAGTCAAACGGGTTGCTGGCCTGTACCTCAGGCCCAGCAACCGGACAACCGGCGTATATCTGCCGGAGACATCTCCCCAGCGGTCTGAAATTCCAACCGTCACAAACCTTGCTGAAACACTCAAGGATTACAAGGGGCGCGACTCCATCGCGGTTGGGCAATTCTTCGAGCCTGACTGGGACAATATCAAGTCCGCAACCCGTGCCTTGGCACGAGATGGCAAAACGATTGCCTTGCTTTTGCCCAGGAAGACCCGCAATGAACAGGTTGCAGTGCAAATGACCATTAGATACGGAAATCCCCAATCATTGGAGGGCAGGAATGCTGCCGGACAGGTTCTTCCTTCACTGCT
>JAGWVO010000603.1 GCA_018970845.1 Planctomycetota bacterium | reverse complement strand
CAAGTGGCTTCGGAACGAGGCTTGAATCCGAAATATTTGGGCATTTTATGGAATGCCCTTTCTGACAAAGATGCGTCCCTGCCCCTCGACCTTGTCAGGGCCGACTGGGCCAAGGCGGCGCCCGGGGATGTTGCCGGATTGGCGCGGAAGGTTGCCTCGTGGCAGCAATGCCTGTGGCGGTTCACCACCGTTGGACATATCGGCAAACGCGACGGTCCCAAGGCTTGGCAGGTGCCCGCCAATCCCGTCACGACAAGGCAGGAATTCAAAATCAAGCTCCAGCCTCCCGCCAATGGCGGTGATGTCGTCCTCCACTTGGCGATAACCGACGGTGGCGATGGTTCCGAACATGATGTCGCGGCCTTGGAAAACCCAAGGTTGTCGGCCCCCGGCAGGCCGGATCTGCCTCTGCGGGACATCCGACAGTCGGTCGCCCGCTTGGCCAACTCGCGCTCGCGCGTGATCGAAACAGCGGAGGCATGCCTGGCCGCCGCTGCGTCATTGCCCCCCAAATTCGACGCCAACCACAGGGCCGATGCCGCCCGAAGCCATGGCGCGCCACCGGAAATGCTCGACGCCTGGTTGCAGGTTTTGGGACTTTTTTCCGGCTCAGCGCAGGTTTCCGGCCACCTTGTGGCCAAAACCAATGGAGTCCAGAACCACGACTTTATCAAGGGGTGGTCCGGTCCTGAAGCGCTCAGCGTGCTTGCCAATTCCTCCGACCGCCTGGTTCGCGTGCCAGGCATCATGAAACCCAAAGGCATCGCCGCCCACCCATCCCCCAGCAGGCGGGTTGTCATCGGCTGGCAATGTCCCCAAGACGACTCCTACAAGATGGCTGGTAACCTCAGGCACGCGCACGCGGAATGCGGCAACGGAGTCAACTGGTCCGTCGAAGTGCGACGCGGCGAGACCCAGCAGTTGCTGGCCAAGGATGTCGCCCAGGGCCCTCGCGACATTCCGCTCAACCAGGCCGAACCCATGCCGTTGGCCAAGGGCGACCTTGTCCTGGTTTCCATTGGGCCGCGAGACGGAAACCATTCCTGCGACCTCACCGCCATTGATTTCACCATGACCGGCATCAAGTCGGGGAAGGCTTGGGACCTTGCCAAGGATGCGGCTCCAGACATTTTGGCGGGCAATCCCCACGCCGACAGTTTCGGAAACGCCGCCGTGTGGCACTTTTTTTCCGTTGCGGAAAAGCAGGTCGCGAATCAACCGGTGATTCCCGCGGCATCAACCTTGGCCAAGTGGCGTTCCGCCTCGCGTGAAGATCGACTGACGATCGCCAAGTCGATCGGCAAACTGCTGAAAAACCAAGTTGTCCAAGGCTCGGATTCGGCTCTCAGGCAGGAGCTTCTAGCCCCCACGGCACCTCTCGTCATGGCCGCTTCGAAGTCCGCCCTCCCCCCTGAAAACTCCACCGCCGGCCCTGATCCCGCGATCTTCGGAAAGGCTCCCGAGGGCATCGCCCCCGTCAGCCCCACCACCCTTGTCCTCAAGGCGCCATCCATCATCGAGGTTCGAATCCCCGCCGACATCGCCGCGGGATGCGAATTCCTGGCGACCGGAACTCTGCTCGATCCGAAAGGAAGTGTCCAACTGCGCGTTGGCACATCCAGGCCGGCAACGGCCGAAGCGGTCGCACCCGGTGCTCCCACCCCTGCAAACGGTCGGTCAACCTGGAGCGACGGGGATAAGGGGTTGGTGTTTGGCGATCCCATCCTGGTCGCTGAAAACAGCCCGACTCGCGAAAGGCTCCTGGGCGGATTTGCGGCGTTCCGGTCCGTTTTTCCAGCGGCCTTGTGCTACACGAAAATCGTCCCCGTGGATGAGGTTGTCACCCTTACTCTCTATTACCGGGAAGATGATCATCTCAAGCGGCTCATGCTCACCCCCGAGCAGTCGGCGGAACTCGACCGACTTTGGAACGAACTTCATTTCATCAGCCACGACGCGCTCAAACTGGTCGACGCCTTCGAGCAACTTTGGCAGTTCGCCACGCAGGATGCCGACCC
>JAGWVO010000071.1 GCA_018970845.1 Planctomycetota bacterium | reverse complement strand
TTCCTTATGCTGTATGATGGAGTCACACGGGCAACCCGATTGGCTATCCGATCTCCGGGCACCTTGATCCGGGTCGAGGTGATCGGGAAGTTGCCCTTGGCGTTGGCGGATGCCCCCCGGATTGGAGATCTGCTGCCATGACCGACAACCGCCGCGAGATCATTGCCCTGTTGGCCCAAGTTTCCGGCGTGGCTCCGGATGTGCGGTTGGGCCAATTGATGGCCCACATAGGACTGTTGGGCGAGGCCCATCTGGGCAAGGGGTTGGCCGAGTTGGAGGACGATGAGATGGCAGCCGTCTTGATCCGTCACCTGACGGAATTGAAATCCCGCCCAGCCATCCTGCCGGTCGTCGCACAGCCTGAACTTGCCTCCGGTTATTCCGCCCGGCCTGCATGAAAAATGGTATCGCGCTGATTCGCCTGATTGCCGGTCATGCGCCCTATTTGACTGATCTTTAAAGTCCCCACACCCCGTATGGCCCCTATGCTCGACGGCCTGGTGCGTCCGCTGATTGATCCGCCCTTGAACGCGGCCGGGGCGGTGATGGCTCGCCTGGGCGTGGGGGCCAACGCGGTCACGCTGGCGGGCTTCGCGCTGGGCGCGGGGGCCTGCGCGGCCATCGCCGCGGGCCAGTTCGCCGCGGCGCTGGCGCTGATCGCCGGCAACCGGGTGCTCGATGGCCTCGACGGCGCCGTGGCCCGCCGGACCGGCCCGACCGACCTGGGCGGCTACCTCGACATCGTCTGCGACATGGTCTTCTACTCGGGCGTGCCGTTCGCCTTTTTGCTGCGCGACCCGGCCGACGCGTTCGCCGCCGCGTTCCTCATGCTCAGCTTCATGGGCACGGGGGCGTCGTTCCTGGCGTACGCGGCGATCGCCGCCAGGCGCGGCGAAGGCACGCGCGCGCAAGGGGTGAAGTCGATGTACTACTCGTTCGGCCTCATGGAGGGGACGGAAACCATCGCCTTCTTCACCGCCTTCTGCCTGTGGCCCCACCTGTTCGGCACGCTGGCCGTGGTGTTTGGCGCGCTGTGCTGGCTGACGGTGGCGGGGCGGGTGGCCATGGCATGGAATCATTTCGGAGGGGCCAGGTGAACAGGCGGACCTTCCTGATGGCCTCGGCCGCCTCCGCCGCCGGTTGCGCCGGCCGGCGGGGCGGGGAGTTGCGGGTGTTCGTGTACGCGGGGGGGCACGAGCGAGCGATGCGCGAGGTGTTCTCGCCCCTTTTCCGGCAGGCCACCGGAGCCGAGGCGAGCCTGCGCTCGGGCTGGTGGGACGCGATGGCCAAGCTGAAGGCGGCGCCCGCCGACGACCCGCCGTTCGACCTCATGATCACCGACGCCACGCAGGGTTATCCCGCCGCGCGCGAGGGGCTGTTCGCTCCCGTCGACCTGGCCCGGGTTCCCAACCACGCGGGAATCGCCCCCGCGGCGCTCGACAACTGGATCTTCCGCGAAAGGCTCGGCATCACCTACCCCGACGCCGTGATGACGCTGGCGTGCCACCGTGCGTCGCCCGCGCCGGCGCCGGCTCGCTGGGCCGACCTGCTGCGCCCCGGGCTCAAGGGCAAGGTGGGCCTGTACAACCACTTCTACATGAGCCTTTACACCTTCGCCTGCGTCATGGCCGATGCCGACGGCAAGGCGGGCGACGCCGAGGCGCTGCTGCGCCGCGACGCCGACGCGGTGTTCCGCTTCGCGCGCGAGCACCGGGGCCAGGTGGGGCTGTGGTGGCCCAACACCACCGACATGATGCTGGCGCTGGCCGACCGCCGGGTATTGGCGGGGAACATGCACAGCCCCGAATACCTGCAGGCGATGCGCGGGAAGCCCGAGTTGGCCGCGGTGGTGCCGGATGCCGACCGGGCCATGGTGCAGGTGTTCTGGGCGATTCCCCGCGGAACCCCGAGAATGGAATTGGCGCACGCGGCGCTCGATGTGTTGTTCTCGCGGGAGGCGCAGCTCGGGTTCGCCCGTCGGGGCATGGCCTCGGCGAGGCTCGACGCCGCCGCCGACATGGCCGGGGAAGACGACCTGTGGAAGTCGATTTATCCCCATTCGCCCGAGCAGTTCAAGGCCCTGCGGTACTACCCCTATGACTTCTACTCCTCCCGGTGGGACGAGCTTGCCGACCGCTGGGAACGCGCCGTCCTGCGCGCCGGCTGAGGCGATCCGCCTCGAGGGCGTGTCGTGCCTGCGGGGCCCGGTGCTGGCGCTCGACGGGGTGTCGCTGGCCGTTCCGGCTGGGGCGTTCGTGTCGATCCTCGGGCCGTCGGGCTGCGGCAAGTCAACGCTGCTGGGAGTCGTCGCCGGGCACATCGCGCCGGCGGCGGGCCGGGTGCTCTTGGGAGGCGCCGAGGCCAAGGCGCTGGCTCCCGAGGCGCGCGGCATCGGCATGGTGTTCCAGAACCTGGCGCTGTTCCCTCATCTTTCGGCCATCGACAATGTCGCCTTTGGGCCGCGGGCCCGGGGCGCCGGCGCGGCGGAGGCGCTTGGGCGGGCCCGCGCCATGCTGGCCCGCGTGGGCATCGGCGGCGACGAGGCGGCGCGGCGGCCGGACGGGCTTTCGGGCGGGCAGCGGCAGCGGGTGGCGTTGGCGCGGGCCCTCGTCACCCGTCCGGCGGCCCTGCTGCTCGACGAGCCGCTCTCCGGCCTCGACACTCACCTCAGGAGCCAAATGCTCGAACTGGTGCTGCGGCTGCACAAGGAAACCGGCATCGCCACCCTCATGGTCACGCATGATCCGGCCGAGGCGATGGCCCACGGCGACATCCTCGCGGTGATGAACCGGGGAAAGGTTGTGGAGTCGGGCCCTCCGCGAAGGCTGTATGAAGCCCCCCGCTCGGAGTTCACCGCCGGCTTCCTCGGCCCGGCCAACATCGTCGATGCCGCCGTGGCGGGCCTGCCCGGCTCCGGGCGGGTGCTTGTGCGCCCGGAGCACCTGGAGATCAATCCTTCCGGCGCCGCGTTCTCACGCCCCATGGTGGTGGCCCGGCTGGAATACCACGGGCACGAGATGCTGGCCACCTTGGCCGACGGCCCGCTGCGCTGGGTCGCGCGCGGCCGGGGCTTCCCCCCGGTGGGCACGGCCGTGGTGGCGGGAGCCAGCCGGGTGCATCCCCTGGAAACGGGCGGTTCGCCATGACGGCCCGGGGTGGCTGGCTCCTGGTTCCGGCGCTGCTCGCGTGCGCGCTCGGCACGGCGGGTGGCGCGGCGCTCACCCTGCGCATGAGCCTGCACGCCCCGGGAACCGGCGCCGGCCTCTACGAGCCGGGGAGTTGGTCGCTCGCGAACTGGATGGCGCTGGCCGACGCGCACCACGGGCGCATCATCGCCACCACGGTGGTGACGGGCCTGGCGGTGGCGGCGCTGTCCACCTCGGCGGGTTACCTGATGGCGCTGGCGGCGGCGCCGCTGTCGGGCTGGCGGTTCGCGCTGGCCGTGGGGCTGATACTGGCTCCCCGGCTGTGCGGGGTGCTGGCGGCGCTGTTCGGCCTGCAGCGGTTGCTGCCGAGGGGCTGGCTGGGCGGCGTGCTGGCCGAGACCTGGCTGGTGGCGCCTTACGCGGCATTGGTGCTGGTGGTGGCCTTGCGGGGCATCGACCCGGCGCTGGCCGCGGCGGCGCGAGGCTTGGGGGCGGGGCCTTGGCTGGTGCTGGCCCGGGTGGTCTGGCCGCTGTCGCTGCCGGCGGTGGCCTTGTGCCTGCAACTGGGCTGGGTGTGGGGCTTGGGGGCGTTTTTGGGCCCGCTGTTCCTGGGCGGCCCCGGGGAGGCCACCCTGGCGGTGGAGATGCAGCGCGAGTTGTTCGACCTGGGGCGCTGGCCCCGGGCGGCGGCCGACGGAGTGGCGCTGTCGCTGCTGTGCGTGGTGGCGTTGGCGGCGTCGCCCCGGGGGGCGCGCGCATGAGCCCCGCGTGGACACGGGCCGTTGGCTGGCTGCTGGTTTCGGCCCTGCTGGTGCCCGTGGCCCATTCCGTGTGGGTCTCGTTCTCGCCCGACATGCTGCTCACCCCGCCGGTGGCCGCCTGGTCGGCGCGCTGGCACATCGAGTTCATGGGCGATCCGCAATGGACAGGAGCGCTGGGGCGCAGCCTGCTGGCGGCGGTCCTGGCGGCCGGCGTTGCGGTTCCCCTGGGGGCGATGGCGGCGCTGGCGCCCGCGAAAAACGGCGCTGCCATGGCCGTTCTGCTGGCGCCGGCGTGCCTGCCGGGGGCGGCCCTGGGGCTGGGGTTGTTGGTGCTGGCCCATGCCGCGGGCCTGGCGGGAACATGGGCGGCGCTGGTGCTGGCGCACGCGCTTTTGGGGTTGCCTGTGGCGGTGCTGCTGGCGCGGCTGGGATGTTCCGCCGAGTTGGAGACGCTGCGGGCGGCGGCGCGCGGCCTGGGGGCGGGGCCGTGGGAAACGGCGCGGCGGGTGACGCTGCCGCTGTTGGCGCCGTGGTTGTGGGCGGCCGCGGGCGCGGTGTTCTTGATCTCCTTCAACGACGCCGTGGTGGCGGTGTTCGTCTGCGGGCCCGACACGGAGACCTTGCCGGTGGTGGCCTGGCGGCAACTCAGGCATGCCGCCGGACCCTTGGTGGCGGTGGCCGGCGTGGCGAGCCTTGCCTGCGCGTCTGGAGCGGGATTGGTGGCGATGGCGGTGTGCGGAAGGTCGGCGGCGAAGTGAGGGGCTCGACGCGCATCATCGCGACCACCCCGCGTCCGCATGCTGCTTCCACACGCTTGCCCTTTCGCGATACCCTATGATGGGGATCTTGGAGGAAAGACCATGGCGGCGCGCGTCTATCCGGAACTGAGGGCGGCCGATTCGCTGATGGAGCGGCCCGGCGCCCGGGCCGAGCGCCTTGTCCTCGACGCCCTTGTTGTCGGTTTCGGCTCCGACTGCGTCATCTACCACAACCTGCAGTGGATGAACTACGAGCAGAACCACCTCCGGCCCCACGAGACCGACTTGGTGCTCCTCGATCCATCGCGGGGCGTCCTTCTGCTTGAGGTGAAGGGGCAAACCATCAGGCACGATGCCACTCGAGGATCGTGGTATTACGACGACGGCGGACCGTGCAAGGATCCGTTCCAGCAGGCCACCGACAACCTGGCCATGCTCAAGAAGCGGATGCTCGCCGCCTTGGGCGTCGGCACGCTGCCGTTCCCCTACGGCTTCGCGATCGTCTTTCCAGAAAGCCAGTTCACGGGCCCTGACCGGCCCACCTGGTTCCGGGAGCACTTCGTCTTCATGGCCGGGGCGATGGGCGAGTTGCCCGAACGGGCGCGCGATTGCCTGTCCCATTGGAATCAGTGGGACAAGGCCAATCCCATTCGCGGCGAAAAGGGTGACATCCTCAGGTCGCTTTTCCAGGGGGTGGCCGCGAAGCCCGCGGCCAGCGACGAGCAGTGGAGCAAGGTCATTCGCAGTTTCCAGCCCCACATCGCCATCGGTCCGGCGGAATATGCCCGCATCGCGCTCGACGAGGCGGCCATCCAGTCGCTCACGGATCGGCAAGCTGAGGTGTTCGAACAATTGGCCTACCTGCGGCGTTTGCCGGTTCGGGGAGTCGCCGGCAGCGGCAAGACCATCCTGGCGCGCACGCGCGCCTCGGCGTTGGCCCGGGGTGGCAACTCCGTGCTGCTCTTGTGCTACAACAAGGCGCTCGCCGCCCAGAACGCCACGGCCCTCAAGGAGCACGACAAGCTCGTCACCTGCGCCAATTTCCACGACTTCGTCTCCCTGGCCAGGTCGCGGGCCGGACTCCCCCCGTTCAGGCCATCGACCGACGCCGATTACGACACCGGAGCCCCCGCCGCCCTGCTCGAGGCGGTCGACGCGCTCGAACGCTGCGGGGCGAAGTTCCGGTTCGACGAGGTGATTGTCGACGAGGGACAGGACTTCCACGAGTCTTGGTGGGACGCGGTGGAGTTGCTCATCAGGGAAAATGAGGAAGGGGAAAGGCCCTTATTGGTCTTCTTCGATCCCGACCAGAACATTTTCAACCGGCGGACGGACGCTCGTGGCGACACCATCCTGCCGGCGGGCATGGCCAAGCCCTACCCGCTGCGTCGCAACTGTCGCAACACCAAGGCGATCGTGGAGTACTTGGGCCGGACGGTGAAGCTCCTCCACCCGATCGAGACCCGGCCTGAGGCGCCCGCGGGGGAACCGCCGCTTGAGTTTCCGGCGGAGGCGACCGCCGACGCGGCGTTCCGCAAGGCGGAGGGACTGGTGCGTTCATGGCTCGATGGCGGGTTGTCCAACGCCAGCATCGCGATCCTCACGCCGCACACCAGCGTCATCAAGGCGCACCAGGATATCCGCTTCGACCGCGTGCGGATCAAGCTGACGGCCGACGCCTCGGCATGGAAGGCGGGGCAGGGGATCCTGCTGTGCACCCAGCGGGCGTTCAAGGGGCTCGAGGCCGACGCGATCATCATTGTGGCGAAGGCCGATCCGGGATTGGAGTACCAGCCCGCCGACCGCTATGTGGCCTGCAGCAGGGCCAGGCACCGGCTGGCGCTGGCGCCGTTCCAGAAACTGGGGTGAGGCGGGTTCAAAATGAGCCCCGAACGCGGCGAAGCGAAGTGAGCGGGTCTTTTTCAGGAGCAAGCCGCCGGCGGAGGCGCGAATCAGCGCGGTGGGCGCGTGATTTCAATAGGCCCCGCCCGCTCCGCCTTCGGCTCCATTCGAGGCTATTTTTGCCAACTATGGATCCTTAATTTTAAAATTGACAACTTAAGGTTTGTTTTACCGTAGCGGGAAATACAGGATCTTGTCCTTGCATTCCTCCGGTTCAAGGCAGGAGATGGCCAGGGCCAGTTGATCGATGGCCGCGCCCTTGGCCATGCCATCGTCCACGACCCAAATACCCGGAAGCGGCTCGCCGTCGAGCCATCGCCGGTGTCCAAAGGCGGGCATCGTGGCGCGGTCGTGGGTCAGCACAATCCGGCCATGCCTCGCCGCCCATGCGAGAACATCGGGGTCGGGCGCCCCCTCCAAGCCGTGGAGCGTGGCCAGCGCCAGGTCCAGGCCGGCCAGGCGCCTGAGCAGGCCGCGGGTGATGTCCGCGTCGAAATTCTCATCAGCCAATAGCCGGATCATGGAAGGCGGTTGTGGGCGGCGAGCCTGTCGCGAATGCCGGCCAAGGCCATCGGCGCGCAGGCGGATTCGGCCGCTGACGCCGCGGCCTCTCGTTCCCGCAGGTACTCGTCCACCGGGGCGGGGTCGGCCAGATAATAGCCGATCACGGCGTACACATCGGGCAAAGCCAACGATTCGAACGATTGCACGATCGCTTCGGGGGTCTGGCCCCGCTTGAAGGCGCGGATCACCAATTCGAGGAGCACCCGGCCCTTTCCCACCCTCAGGACACCCTCGGGATCCTCACGGAGCGGGACGGCGAGTTGACGGATTTGGGTTGAGGCTGTCGCCATCGGTCCACTCCCTTGGTTCTCGGTTCATAATAGGGCCACTCACCACGCCGGGTGAAGACAAGCCAATCCCCGTCCCCCGCCTGGCGTCCCCGCGGCTTTCCCGCCTCGCCCCTCATGATTCCCGTTGGGGATTGATAGATTAAGGTCCAAGGAGTCTCCCCATGGACATCTTCGCGTTCCGCGACGGCGTGATCAGGGATTACCGGGAGTTTGTCGAGGGGTTCCTCGAGATCCGCGACCCGAGGCTGCGCGAGCATGTCAGGCGCACGCTCGACAGCGGCGCGCTGTGGCCCGACCCGCTGCTGCAGCTCAACCCGAGCTTCGCGCCCGGCCGCGCCGTCGCCCAACTGGTCGCCGACGGCGTGCTTCACCCCGCCTGCGACGCCATCTTCCGCAAGGACAAGGACAAGGTTCCCGGCGGCAAGCCGATGAGCCTGCACCGGCACCAGGAGCAGGCCGCGCTCCGCGCCCAAACAGGCAAGCCCTATGTGCTCACCACCGGCACCGGATCGGGCAAGTCGCTGTCGTACATCCTGCCCATCGTCAACCACGTGCTGCGCGAGGGCACCGGCAAGGGCGTGCGCGCCGTCATCGTCTACCCGCTCAACGCGCTGGCCAACAGCCAGGAGGCCGAGCTGGTCGGCTACCTGCGGCACGGGTTCGGCCAGGGCAACGAGCCGGTCTCGTTCGCGCGCTACACCGGCGACCTGGGCGAGGACGACAGGCGCAAGCTGCACGACAACCCGCCCGACATCATCCTCACGAACTATGTGATGCTCGAGTACATCCTCACCCGGCCGGAGGACCGCCGGCTGGTCGACGCGATGGGCTCGCTGAGGTTCCTGGTGCTCGACGAGCTGCACACCTACCGCGGCCGGCAAGGGGCCGATGTGGCGCTGCTGGTGCGCCGCCTGCGCGACGCGGCGGGCGCGCCGGCGCTGCAGGTGGTGGGCACCTCGGCCACCATGGCCGAGGGAGGCACCTCCGAGGAAAGGAGAAGGCGGGTGGCCGAGGTCGCCGGCGGCCTGTTCGGCGCCGAGGTGGACGCCGGCGGCGTGATCGGCGAGACGCTCATGCCGTCGCTGGAGCCGCTGCCCGCCGGTTCGGGCCCGGCGCTGGCGGCGCGGGTGAACGGCGGCGCCGCCCCGGCGGACTCGAAGGCGCTGCGCTCCGACCTGCTGGCGCGGTGGCTGGTGAACCGGGCGGGGCTCGAGGAGGAACCGGGCACCGGCCTGCTGCTGCGCGGCCAGCCGAGGCCGGTGGCGGGCCTGGCGGCGCTGCTGGCGGCCGATTGCGGGGCCGGCGAGGCGGCGTGCGCGGCGGCCCTGCGGGCGCTGTTGAAGGCCGCGGCGGAGGTGGCGGCGGCGACCCCCGGCGAGCGGGCCCCGCTGGCGTTCCGGCTGCACCAGTTCATCTCCAAGGGAGACCACCTTTACGCCACCCTGGAGGATCCGCGAAAGCGCGACATCACCCTCGAGTACCAGACGCGCGCCCCCCGCCGCGACGACAACGCCCTGCTTTTGCCCCTGGCGTTCTGCCGCTGCTGCGGGCAGGACTATGTGGTGGCCGCGCGCTCCGAGGTGCCCGGGCACGCCGACCGCCACGCGCTGTCGCGCCGCGACCTGCGCGACCTGTCGGACGACGACGGCCGCGAGCCGGGCTACCTGGTGCTGGGGGAGGTGGCGCGCGAGTTCCCCATCCACGACGAGGCGAGGCTCTTGGAGATCCTGCCCGACGACTGGCTCGAGGCCGACGTCGACGGCGGCGCCAGCCTCGCGTCGGGTAACCGCAAGAAGCTGCCGCAGGTGGTGTTCGCCGCCGTCGACGGCACGCTTCACGGCGCGCCGGGCGAGGGGCGCGAATGGGCCCTGTGGCTGCCGGCTCCCCTGAGGCTGTGCGTCACCTGCGCCATCGGCTACGACGCGCGCCAGCGCAGCGAGTTCACCAAGCTGTCGCCCATCGGCAACGAGGGGCGGGCGACGGCGACCACGCTCTTGGCGATGTCGGCGGTGGCGGGCCTGCGCTCCGCGGCGAATGTGCCAGACACGGCGCGCAAGCTGATGTCGTTCACCGACAACCGGCAGGACGCCTCGCTGCAGGCGGGGCACTTCAACGACTTCGTCGAGGTGGGGCTGCTGCGCGGGGCCATGGCCAGGGCGGTGCTCGACGCCGGGCCGGCGGGGCTCCCCTCGCAAGACCTCGAGCCCGCGGTGTTCCGCGCGATGGCCCTGCCCCGGCAGGCCTACGCCGCCAACCCCGACGCCGCCTACGGCGCCCTGGCCCGCTCGGCGGACGAGGCGATGCGGGGGGTGATCGGCTACCGGCTCTACCAGGACATGCGGAGGGGCGCACGGCTGACGCAGCCGAACCTCGAGCAGTGCGCGCTGGTGGTGGCGCATTACGACGGGCTCGACGAGGCGTGCGCCGACGCCAAGCTGTGGGCGGGTTCGCCCGCCGCGGTGGCGGGCGCGGGCGCGGAGGCTCGCCTGGCGGTTTGCAAGGCGCTGCTCGACGAGCTGCGGCGCGGCCTGGCGGTGGAGGCGCTGGCGCTCAACGAGGAGGCGCTGGGAGCCTTGGCCAACGCGTCGCACCACAACCTGCGGGCCCCCTGGGCGCTCGACAGGGACGAGCTCAAGGGGAAGGGGGCGTCGATCGCGTTGCCCCGGGCCAAGGCTCGCAACGAGTGGCGGCACGGGCGGATGCACTTCGGCCCGCGGAGCGCCTTCGGAAGGTTCATCACGAGGCCGAACCTGCTGGGTGCCGGCGGCCGGCTCAAGGACGCCGAGCGCGCCGAGGTGATCGCCGCGTTGTTCCCGAGGCTGGCCAAGGCGGGCTTCCTGCGGACGCTCGAGAACTACCAGACCGGCCCGAAGGTGAGGGAGACGGCCTACCGGCTCAACGCGGGCTGCGTGGTGTGGAAGGCGGGCGATGGCAAGGCCGTGCCTCCCGACGCGCTGCGGATGCCGGCGAAGGACTCGGGGACGGGCCTGCCGGCCAACCCGTTCTTCGTGAAGCATTACCGCGCCACGGCGCCCACCCTGCGCGAGCTGGCCGCGCGCGAGCACACCGCGCAGGTGGACGACGCCGACAGGCGCGCGCGCGAGGAGGAGTTCCGCGCCGGCAACCTCCAGGTGCTGTTCTGCTCGCCCACCATGGAGCTGGGCATCGACATCTCCGACCTGGTGGCGGTGCACATGCGCAATGTGCCGCCCACGCCGGCGAACTACGCGCAGCGCTCGGGCCGGGCGGGGCGCTCGGGCCAGCCGGCGCTGGTGCTCACCTACTGCGCCCACGGCTCGCCGCACGACCAGCACTACTTCCAGAACCCGTCGCGCATGGTGCGGGGCGCGGTGAGCCCGCCGAGGCTCGACCTGCTCAACGAGGACCTCGCGCGGGCGCACATGCACAGCGTGTGGCTGGCGTGCACGGGGGCTAGGCTGGCGGCGAGCGTGCACGAGAACCTCGGGCTCGACAACGAGGCGGGGAACTACCCGCTGCGCTCCGACCTGGCCAGGCAGCTCGCCTCGCCGGCGGCGCGCGACGAGGCGGCCCGGCGCTGCGCGGCGATCCTGGGGTCGATCCGGGGGCTCGAGGCCAGCGGCTGGCACACCGCCGACTGGCTGGCGCAGGTGCTGGCCCGGGCGCCCGCCAACCTCGACCGCGCCTTCGACAACTGGCGCTCCCAGTATTCCACGGCGCGGCAGGCGATGGCCCATTACCAGAGGAAAATGATGGACAATTCCGCGCCCGAGGCCGAGAGGCAGCAGGCGCGCGAGCTGCGCGACGACGCCGAGGCCCGCATGTTCGAGCTCGAAAGCCCCGGCCGGGGCTCGAACTCCGACAGCTATGTCTACCGCTACCTCGCCAGCCAGGGCTTCCTGCCGGGCTACAACTTCCCCAGGCTCCCCATCACCGCGATGCTCAAGGTGCGCGAGGGGAAGAACCGTCAACTGCAAAGGCCCAGGTTTTTGGCCATCACCGAGTTCGGCCCCCGGGCCCTGGTCTACCACGAGGGGGCCCGCCACGAGATCACCAGCGTCACCATCGAGCGGTCGCCCACGGGCGCCGGCGGCGTGAGGTTCATCGAGGCCAAGGTCTGCCCCGCCTGCTCCACGCTGCACGCGCAGCTCGGCCCGGTGGATGTGTGCGTCTCGTGCCAGGCGAAGCTCGGCCCGCCGGTGGACAAGTATTTGCGCATGCTCAATGTCACCACCCGCCGCCGCGAGCGGATCCACTCCGACGAGGAGGAGCGGATGCGCCTGGGGTACGAGGTGCGCACGGCGGTGGCGTTCGACGGCGGCCCCGGCGGGCAGTTGCTGGCGCACCTGGGCGACGCCAAGGCTCCGGCGTGGACGCTGCGCTACGGCCGCGCCGCCACCTTGTGGCGCATCAACAAGGGCTGGAAGCGCCGCCAGCCCGGCTCGGAGGGCTTCCCGCTCGACCTCGACAACGGCAAGTGGCTCACGCAGGCGCAGTACGACGACGGCGACTCGGAAACGCCCGACGCGGTGAACAAGGCGGTGGTGATCCCGTTCGTGGAGGACAAGCGCAACGCGCTGGTGCTCTCGCCGGGGCAAAAGCCGTCGCGCGAGGCGATGCTGGCGTTGGCCGCGGCGCTCAAGCAGGCGGTGCAGCGGGTGTTCCAGCTCGAGGACAGCGAGCTGGCGTGCGAGTGCCTGCCGGGCGACGACAACCCGGCGCACATTCTGCTGTACGAGGCGGCGGAGGGGGGCGCCGGGGCGCTCAGGCGCGTGCTCGACGAGCCGGGCCGGCTGGCCGAGCTGGCCCGGGTGGCGCTCGACGTGTGCCATTTCGACGCGGAGACGGGCGCCGACCTGGCCGGGCCCGAGTCCGCCGAGCCGTGCGCCCGCGCCTGCTACCGCTGCCTGTTGCACTACGGCAACCAGCCGCTGCACGACACTCTCGACCGCCGCCTGGTGCCGTCGCTGGCCAACCCCTTGGCGTCGCTGCCGCTGCTTTTGGCCACCGACGGGCACGCCAGCCAGGCGTCGCAGCTTGAATACCTCGAGAAGGCCTGCGACAGCGGGCTGGAAAAGGAGTGGCTGCGCGCCTGCCACGCCGGCGGTTTCCACCTTCCCGGCGACAACCAGAAAACCATCGACGGAATTTTCGTGAAGCCCGACTTCTTGTACGCGAATGACGGGAAGAAGGCGGCGGTGTTCGTGGACGGGCCGCACCACGACTCTCCCGAGGCCCGCGCCGCGGACGCCGGCAAGCGCGAGGCGCTCGAGCTCAAGGGCTGGCTGGTGCTGGTGTTCCGCTACGATGAACGGGAGCGCTGGGACGCGCTGTTCCGGGCGA
>JAGWVO010000070.1 GCA_018970845.1 Planctomycetota bacterium | reverse complement strand
AAACACCACCCTGGTTCCCTTGGAGGAAACCACCTCGAAAAACGACTGGCCATGCCAAGTGATTCGAACATCGTCCCCGGGCGCGGCGTTCGCCACGGCGACGACGCATGGCAGGCAGGCAATCAATCGAATGATGGTGTTCATGGCGCGACCCGAACCGCAGGTGTTTCCGTTAGAATATAGACGGTTTGGTTGAGGAATCGGACCACGACTTGTTGGGTCATGGTGATTCCCCTGTTTTTTCAACTGGAAGGCGCATGGAACTGCCCGATCTTGAGGAAGAGTCGCGCATGGCGGGCGGCGCCCACTCCCGCCTCTACGAACGCGTCGGCGCCCTCGCCCGAAAGCATGGCCTTTCGCGGGGCGAACTGGCGCCCTCCGCGTTGCTGGGCCCCCGCGCCCCATCCGATTTGGCCGCGATCCATGATGTCACCCGCCAAGTTCATGCCATCGAGCCGGCCCAAAGGGAGAGGCATCAGGGGCTATTCTGGGCCGCCGGACTGCTGGCCGGCCATGCCGGCGAATGGCACGACGCGCTCGACATGCTCGGCGACGCCACGCGCACCGGCGGTCCGTTGGCGAAGTCCCAGCAGGTTTGGGAAGCGATCCTGCTGCTGGCAATGGAGACGAGGCAGGTTGAGTTGGCGAAGAAGGCCCATGACCGGCTGAGGGACTTGGCGCCATGGTCGGCGCATGTCTGCCCAGCCGGTTTCGAAGTGGTTGAATTCCTGAGGCTGGAACTGACGGGAGCATGCTGGCGCGTTCGCGAGGCGTCCACGGGACTGCCAAGGGTGGTTCAACTGGTCAACAGCAGCCACGCCGACCAATCCGACCTCATGCTCCAAATCCATGGCAGTTCCCTGATGGCCAAGGATCATCCGGCCGCCGAGCGCCTGGTCTCGCTTGGCAAATCCGAACAGTCGACAAGGCTGGTGCGCGTTTCCGAGGATTGGGAAGGGCGGGATATCGGAACCGAGATATCCTTGCGCGGGCCGATTCCCGTGGGCGAGGCCGCTGACCTGGCTTGGCACCTTGTCCAGGGCGTGCTTTCGCTTCACAGGCGCGGAATGATTCATCGCGGCATCACGCCCGGAAGGGTTTTGGTTTGGAAAACCGAGGGTGACAAGGGATCCTGGCGTTGCAGGGTGATTGGCGCGGACCTGGTGCCCCGTCGGGCGATCCTGCATGCCTGGGCCGCGATGGATGATGTCGTAAGCAACTCGGCGTCGTTGGACTCGGCGCTTGAATTCGCCCGATGGCTGCCTCCCGAGACCAAGGGAAGGCCCAAGGGCATTGTTTGGCAGGGGCCCATCCAGGATGTCTTCGGGATCGGGCGCGTTCTTCTTTACGCCCTCACGGGAAGCGACAAGCCCAAGGGGGATGCCATGAACGGACTACCCGAGGATTGGAGGGACTTCCTTGGAGAGGCCGGCCATTGGCTGCAGGCCAAGAGGATCACCACGGTGGAGGACCTAGTGGTTCGACTCACCCAATTGGTGGGTGAGGAAACCCGTCAAAGGCTCGAATCCGAAACCGACTCCTGGAAGCGTTCCGAACTCGAATCAATGGCGGCGGCCGAACCTTCCAACGCCGAGGCCTTTCGCGGTTTGGGACGATACTGGCAGGCGAAGGAGTTTTGGCAGCCGGCGGCTGATGCCTATTCCCGCGCCATTGAGATCGACGACACCGATTCATCCACCAGGGTCGGACGCGGCCAATGCCATTCCAGCAGGCGCCGTCCCGACCTTGCCGAGGCCGATTTCCGGCGAGCCAGGGAAATCTCTCCGGATCGGGTGGCCAACCTTGTCAGCCTTGTCGGTGTTCTCAGGCAGAGGTACCGGGAAACAGAGGCCCTGGCCCTGCTGGACGAGGCCATAGCCAAGCAAGGCTCCGAGTTCTCGCTGCACATGGAGCGGGGCCTGACGCTTCGCGCCCTCGAGCGCCACGATGGCGCGGAGGAGAGCTTCGCGCGCGCCGCCCGATTGCAGCCCGCCAATCCCTACCCAAACATTTTCCGTTCACGGTCGCTGTCCCAGGCCGGCCGTCCCCGGGAGGCGCTCGCGACGCTTCAATCGGTCATGCCGTTGTCATTTCTCCTCGATGCCGATGAACGCGCGGCGATGTTCCTGGAAATGTCCATCATCAGGCGCTCGCTGGGCAGTCATGAAGAGTCTCTTTCTGCGGCGGATGAAGCCTCGGAGGCTGCCAAGGGATTGGAAAATAGCCAGTTGGTCGCGCGGATCGCGTTGGCGCGGGTGATGGCGCTGGCCTCTCTGAACCGGTTCGAAGAGGCCCTTGAATCATTCACAGCCTTGCTGAGTATCCCCGAAGGCTGGCCCACGGAGGATGAGGGGGTGGACTCGTTGTCGGTCACGGGGGCCCCGACCGAAGCCATGCTGTCCACGCTCGACGCCCTGATCGAATGCCGGCCCGATCATGGGCCCGTCCGTCGCATGCGCGCGATGATGAATGCCGCGATGCTCCGCGATGGCCGGGGTGAAGGACTGGAGCAGGTGGTGATCCGCGACATCGAGGCCGCGAGGGAGCAATGCCCGCCTCCCGCCCATGTCCGCAAGCTTTTGGTGGAAATGCTTGTCATGGCCAGGCGCCATGATGAGGCGTTGGCCGAGGTGGACCGGTGCCTTGCCGAAGGCGTGCAGGGGCCTTGGAAGGCGGAGAGGCGTCGGGTGCTGGCGGCCGCCGGCCGTTTGCCCGAGGCCCTCAAGGGTTGCGCCGATTTCCAGTTGCGACACGACCTGCAGGCGCTCGCGGGATGCCATGCGGAGGCCATGATTTCGCTGGAAAACGCGATCACGAAAAAATCATCAGACCCTTCACGGTGGACGGCTTTGGGCGACGCCTTGGCTGCCGCCGGACAGTGGGAAAGGGCGCGGAACGCCATCAGGTCCGCCTTGTCCATCGCTCGCGGCGATGAATCCCTTCGCATGAGGTTGGCGGTCATCCACATCTCGATGGACAGGCCCGACCTTGTGTTTTCTGAATGCTTCCCGCCACCCGTGGAGCAGGCGGCGGATGGCTGGGTTTCCGTGCTGCTGGATGCGTTGATCAATTCTGAACGCTTCGAGGAAGCGGCTGGATTCCTTGAAAAACTCCAAGGGGACGGAGTTGACGCCAACTGGCTTGCCTTCAAATGGTTGAACTTGATGAGGATGAGAGGCAACCGCGAAGGCGTGATGTCGACCCTCCATGAAGTGATGAACCTGCCTCCCGGCGATCCGGCCATGCTGGAAATGCTCGCCGACCAGGATGCCGCCGATGGCGACCATGCCCATGCGATTTCCCTTGTCGACAGGGTGCTCAAGGCAAGGCCTGCCCATCTCCCCTCGCTTTCCAGAAAGGCCTTGCTCCTGGCCCGCGTGAACCGCTGGCAGGAGGCGATAGGACTGCAGCGCCAGGTGGTGGAACGACTGCCCTTCAATCCATTGCCGATCAACAACCTCGCCTGGATGCTGGCCAAGGCGCCACGGGAGTGCGGAGGCGATCCGGCCGAGGCCGTCGGGTTGGCTGAACGGGCCTGCGCCCTAACCTTGAACGAGAACCCCAACGCCTTGGACACGCTTGCCGAGGCCCTTCTGGCCAAGGGCCAGAAAAGCCGGGCTGTCTCGGTCACCAAGAAGGCGATCGCGATCAAGGAAAAGCTTCCGCGACCCGATGCCGGCAAGGGCGCCACCCTCGAGTCGCTCAAGCGTCGCCTTGAAGAGGCGACCAAGCCACAATCCAGGGAACGCGAATCATGAGCGAAAACCGACCCTCGGCGCGCCAAACCTTCATCGACTCGGCGGACGGGGGCAGGATTCTCGTTCACTGGCTGCCAGGGAAGCCCGATGGCCCGCTCTTCTGGTATGTCCACGGATTCCAGTCCGATGGCACCGGAAACAAATCGACGGCCCTGATGGAAATGGCGTCAAACTTGGGCGCGGCCTTTGTTTCCGCTGATTTCCGGGGACATGGGAGATCCACTCCCACCCATCCTGACGGCGCGCTTATGGGCTTGTGTCACGAAACGCTTCTCGACGACCTGCGAACGGTGAGAAGATTCACCTCGGGATGGCATCAGGGGCCGCGCGTGCTTGTGGGATCAAGCATGGGCGGCTACGCCTCATCATGGTTCGCGGCGGAACATCCGGAGGCGGTGCAGGGCCTGGTGCTCGCGGCGCCGGCCTTCCGGTTTGGCTTCACGATGCTTGGCCGCATGCCGGGACTCACGGTGGAAGCCTGGCGAAACTCGGGAAGCGTTGAATACCAAGGAATGGGCGGGCCCGTCAGGTTGGGCTGGAAACTCTATGAGCAGGCTGAGGGTCGCAACGAGGTCACCTTGGCTCACAGGTTGAATCCCGCCATGCCGGTCCGGATTTTCCATGCCGTGGATGATGATGTCATTCCATACGCGGACAGTGTGTCGTTCGTGGCGGCGGCTGGACCCGATGTGTCGCTGACCCTTTCCCGTTCCGGTGGACACCGATTGCAGGAGAGCGCTTGGGCCATCGCGATTGCCGCCAGGGAATTGGCCCGGGGTTCGTGAATCAGCGGGCGCGCGCCACCGCGTGCCATCCATAGGCCAGATATTGTTTTCCGCCGGGGCCGTGCGCGGCCCTGATCGACTCAACCTCGAATCCGCAGTTTGAAAGCAGACTAGCCATTTCGCCGCGGGAGTAATGAGCCAGCGCGGGCGCCGACGCCGGAGCATCAGGGTGACGGAATTCCCCCTGCCGGTCGGCGCCCATCCATGCCGACCAGGCGTCCGCGAGAAGCCATTGCCTCCCCGCGGCGCTGCCCAGGTGCCACCACCTGTTATGGGCGTGAACGAGGAAAAGTCCGCCCGACTTGAGGATGCGCGCGGCGTGCCTGAGGAAAGACTCCCGGGCCGCGCGGGGTGAAATCATTCCCAGCGTGCTGAAAAGGCAAGCGGCCACATCAAATTGCCGGCTTGAAACGCAATCGAGGTCGGCCAAGTCGGTCCGAATGAGCCATGGCTTGGCGCCGGTACTGAAACGATCACGGCACCGCCCAAGCCCCGGCCAGGAAATGTCGATGCCAACGGCCGCCGAGCAGGAGGGCGCCACTGCGTCCAGTAATCTTCCCCCGCCGCAACCCAGGTCGATGAACCTGCAACCCGGGGAGACATGTTCCAACACCCACCTGGTGTCGGCGTTGCCCAGTTCGGCGGCCGCGCGCTCATCCTGGACGATGGCTCCGGGATCGGAGGCTCGGTTCCATGTCTGCCGATTGACACCCCTGGGGAGCCGCCAACCGGCTGACATGTTTTCCGGAATCAACCCTTCACCTTCTTGAGGGCGTCTTTCACGGCTCCCATGAGGGCCTTGTCGCGCTTGTTCTTCTTGTCCTCGACCATGGCACGGAGGGCCTTTTCGGACTCCTTCGCCGCGGGGCCCATCTGGGCCAGGGCGCCGATGGCGGCCATGCGGACATCAGCGTCGCCGAGCGCCTTGGTCAGGTCGCCGACCGCGGGGCCTCCCGCCGAGCCCATCAGGCCGATGCCTTCGGCGGCCTTGGAACGAACAGAACCATCGAGTTTCTTGTCCTTGAGGGCGCCAGTGAGCGCGGGAAGGCTGTCCGACCCGATCCTCCCAAGCGCGATGGCCGCGGCCTGCTGGACTTCCCTGGCTTCGCTTGGCTTGGCGAGCGCTCCCGAGAGTCCCTTGACGCCGGCGCGGGCATCGGGGCCTATCTCGCCCAAGGCCTGTGCGGCGAATCTGCGTACGAACTTGTCCTGATCCGCCAGCGCCCCGACCAGCGCCGGAACGGCGGACTTGGCGTCCGCCTTCATTTCCGCGAGTTCCTTGGCCGCGGTTCGCCTCTCCTCGGCGCTCGGGCTCTTGAGTTGCTTGACCAGCTCGGGCACATCGGCGGCGAGCGCGAGCCCGCCGAAGAGCATGGCGGCGAGCGCGGGCGAGAGGAATCTGCGCATGTCGGATGGTCTCCTTGGAAAAAAAATCGTGAACGGAACAACTTCATTGTGCGGGATGGTGGCCGGATCGCAAGTCCGCGGGATGGCGAGCCCGGGCGCGCCGGTTCGCGGGAGAGGGCCGGGGTATTTCGAGCCGTTAAAGTATCCTTGAATTTCAAACGCCCGCCGCATTTTGGAGACTTAATCCGTCTGTTATTGGATTCCGGACCGGAATTCGCGCCCGCGGCGGCCATAACGGGCTTGTTTTTAATGGCACCCCCGTTAACATCCTGCCCATGGCCGGAGGCGCGCACCCCAGCTGGTGTCGCCTAGCCGCGAGAGCGGCCTTCGCCGGTCACTCATGGATGAGGCCGACAGGTGAGCCATCTCGACGCGCGACCCGTCAACGCTTCCGCTTCCCAGCGCCCCCCTCACGAAGACGACGAGCCCCCGGGCCAACCCCGCAGGAACCCCATCTGGCGAAATGTTCCCGAAAGCCAGTGGAATGACTGGCGGTGGCAGGTCCAGAACTCCATTAAGACCGCCCGCCAGTTGCGCGACCTCCTCCCCTTCGCGGAGAACGAGCTCAAGGCGATCGGCGAACTGGAACGGGACTACAAGCTCGCCATTCCCCCTTACTACTTCTCGCTGATCGACGCCGAAAATCCCGCCGACCCGATCCGGGCCCAATCGGTCCCGTCGCCTCTCGAGGCTGAGAATCCATCCGGATACGAACTTGAGGACCCCTTGGAGGAGGACCTCGACTCCCCGGTGCCCGGGTTGACCCACAGGTATCCCGACCGGGCCCTGATCGTTTCCACGCATGTCTGCACCATGTACTGCCGCTTCTGCACCAGGAAGCGCGCGACCATGGTGCATGGCGGATTCGACAAGATCTCCGGCAACGACCAGCGGATGATTGATTATGTCCGCAATCATCCCGAGATCAGGGATGTGATCCTCTCTGGCGGCGATCCCCTCACCCTGAACATGAACAAGCTGGCGTTCTTCCTTGAGAACCTTGCCGCGATGCCCCATGTCGATGTGATTCGCATCGGCACCCGGGTGCCCGTCACGCTGCCCATGCGGTTGCGCGACACGCAGTTGCTCGACCTGATCGAGAAGGTGGGCAAGGTCTGGGTTCAGACCCACTTCAACCATCCCAGGGAAATCACCCAGGAGGCCGCCCGGGGTGTCAAGTCGCTTCTGGCCCGTGGCATTCCGGTGAACAACCATTCCGTGCTGCTCAAGGGGGTCAACGACGACCTTGGCACCATGAGGGCGCTACTGCGGGCCCTGCTGCGCATCAAGGTTCGCCCGTACTACCTGTTCCACTGCGACCCCGTGATTGGAGCTGGCCATTTCCGCACCTCGGTGTGGAAGGGCATGGAGATCATGGAAGGCCTCCGCGGCCACATGTCAGGCTTGGCGATACCCACCTATGTGGTCGACAGCCCGCATGGCGGGGGCAAGATCCCCGTCATGCCGAATTACCTCATCAGCGCTTCGGATGATGCCGTCGTCCTGCGCAACTACGAGGGCATGTCGGTTCGTTACCAGGCCCAGGACAAGCCGGCGACAACCCGCTCAACGCCGACGCGCGGCGTCAGTTCTCTTCTTCATGGCTATCGGTCGATGCTGATGCCTGAAAACAATGAGCGCATGCGCCGTCGCGCGCTGCGGATGGTTTCCGATTCGCCCCCGGCCGGATATACCACTCCTGATGAACCCGTTTCCGGCAGCGGAATCGAATCCGAGGGGAATGGATCCCCAGGGTGCGGGGCGGGGCCATGACGGTCAAAGCATGCGGATCGGGCTTACCTTCGACGCCAAGCTAGACGGATCTGCCCCGCCCGGCGCTCCCGATGACTGGCAGGAAGAATTCGACTCCCCGGCGACGCTCGAGGCGCTCGCCGGGTCCATGCGTTCGTTGGGCCATGTGGTTGAGAGGCTTGGCAACGGCCCTGAACTGGTGCGGGCCTTGCTCGACAATCCGCCCGATCTCGTTTTCAACATCGCCGAGGGAAGGGGGACCAGCCGTAGCCGGGAGTCCCGGGTTCCCGCGATATGCGAAACCCTTGGCATTCCCTTCACAGGATCCGATCCCGCCACCTTGTCCGTGGCCATGGACAAGGGGTGGACCCGTTGCCTTGTCGCGGAGAGGGGGATCCGCGTGCCCTTGGGCCGGACTGTCAACTCCCCTGACGACCCTCTTGATGATTTGCCCGTGCCGGCGGTGGTGAAGCCCGCATGGGAAGGCTCCAGCAAGGGAATCCGTTCCACGAGCCTGGTTCATGACAGGGGAGAATTGCGCGCCCGAGTCATGGAGATGCTTGGCGCCTATCGCCAGCCGGTGCTTGTGGAGGAATTCATCGACGGAGACGAGGTCACCGTGGCGGCGATCGGAAACGCGCCGTGGTGGATGGGCGCGATGCGCGTCCTGCCTCGCAAGGCGAAGGGACCTTTCATTTACAGCCTTGAGGTCAAGCGCGACTGGGAGAACCAGGTTGATTACGAGGCGCCTGCCCGCCTTGGTGATTACGTGAACGCCGCCTTGTTCGCGGCGGCCGGGAAAATACTCGATATCCTCGAAATTCGGGACATCGCTCGTATGGATTTCAGGATTCGTGACGGGGTGCCCTACTTCCTTGAGATCAATCCGTTGCCAGGGCTTGATCCCCGCACCGGCGATCTCTGCATCCTGGCCAAGGGGCACGGACTCGATCATGCCGGGGTGATCGCGCGCATCCTGCGCGCCGCCACGGAGAGGCATGGATTGCGCTCCAGGGGATGAAAAACCAGGGTGACCGCATGACAGCCTCCTCCAGTCGGCAACCCCTCCGAGTGGGCATCCTTTACAACGAACCGGTCCTGGCCGTCGGCCACAAGGAGGCCGAGTCCGAGCACGAAATCGTCTTCACGGTCGGGGAGGTTGAAAAATATCTTTCCGAGGGCGGTTTCGAGGTCAGCAAGTTCGGCGTGCGCGAACCTGGCGTCCTGCTCCAAAAGCTAGCCGATGCGCGGCCTGATGTTGTCTTCAACTTCTTCGAAGGCCTGGCGACCCATTACGAGACCGAAAGCACGGTGGCCGGCCTGCTGGAATGGCTTGGAATACCTTTCACAGGTTCACCATCCACCACTCTTGCGCTGGCCAGGAACAAACCCCGCACCAAGGCGCTTCTAAGGGGCCTCGGGCTTCCCGTGACCGATTGCCTGGTGATCAACGACGCCCGAGTTCCGGCCTGCCCGTTCGATTGGCCTGTCATCGTGAAACCGGCCGGCCAGGACGCGAGCATCGGGGTTGACCATGGAAGCGTGGTCACCTCGCAGGAGGCGCTTTCCAGGCGGGTGGCGCTCATGCTCGAGCAGTTTGGCGCGCCGGTCCTTGTGGAACCCTACTTGGAAGGCCGTGAGTTCAGCGTGGTGGTGGTGGAATGCCCCGAGGTCTCAGTGATGCCGGCCTCGGAAATCCGCTTTGATGAGCGCGGTCCCGGAAGGTGGCCCATCTTCACCTACGATGCCAAATGGTTGGTCGAATCGGCGGACTTCAATTCCACTCCGGTCGACTACCCCGCGAACATTCCCCCGGAACTGCAGGGCAGGTTGGCTGATTTGGCCCGCAAGTCGTGCGCCGCGGTAGGAATCCGCGACTACGGCCGCGTGGATTTCCGATGCGACGCTTCCGGCAACCCGCATGTTCTCGAAGTGAATCCGAATCCTGATTTCAGTCCGCTGGCCTGCCTGGCGAGCGCCATCGAGGACATCCGCTTCATGACGCACAGGGAATTCGCGATTAGGCTGGTCCGCCAAGCCCATGCGCGGGGGGGATTCGCCCCGAGTCAGTCCCGATAGGTCGCGTGGCAGGATTCCGTCTCCCAAAGCTTCACCTCAACGACGGGAAAACCCGCCTCCCGTGACTTGTCGTAAATGAGCTTGGCGATGTTCTCGGCGGTGGGGTTGCAATCCATCACGAACACCGGCTCGCCTTGCGAAAGCAGGTAGGAGAGGGCCGGATCGTCGCGGTGCATGATCATCCGGTGGTCGAGGTGGTTGTCGATCCACGAGCCCACGACGGCCTTGAGCTTGCCGAAGTCGACAACCATCCCCAAGGAGTCCAGCGAAGGGGATTCCATGGTGATGACGGCGATCCCGTTATGTCCATGCAGGTGCCGGCATTTTCCCGGGTAATCAAGAAGCCGGTGGCCGTAGCAGAAATGGATCTCGCGCGTCACGGCGTGCATGGCTGGCTCCCGGTTGGCGTGGCATAGGGTGTCGGGTCGCGCATGCCGGCGGAATGGAACGCCGCGATCCTTTCAGCGCACTTGTTGCAGGCGCCGCAATGCATGCCCTTCTCGGGCCGGATGCATGAGAAGGTCTTGGCCAGCGGCATGTCGCGTCCCAACTCCATGACCTGCTGTTTTCGCATGCTCAGGAACGGAAGTTCCACGATGACCGACCCGCCGACAGCGGTGTTCACAATGCTGGCCATGGCCTTGAAAAATTCGGGTGTTGCGTCGGGAAAGGGATTCGTGCCCAAGGGCGCGAGGCCGAGGGTCCGGATGCCTCGAATGTGGCAAAGCAACAGGGCCTTCGCGAGAAGGAGGACATTTCGACCTGGAAGGAACACGGCATCATCGGGGGAATCAGCAGAGGGAACTCCAAGACCCGTGAGGCTCCAATGATTTCCATAGATGTCAGCGACTGGCTGGGCCAGTTCGAGGAGAGGGAGCATCCGCTGAGTGCCAAGGGCTTCAAGGAAATCCCGGCAGTGCGCCGATTCCTGATCCTCCCACCAGAGGCCGCAGCGCACATAGATCGGCTGCACAAAACGGTCGCGGGCCCACAATCCGGCCAGAATGGCGCTGTCGAGGCCACCGCTGACCAGAACGGCGGCGTCGGGCGCGGGTGAATGAGTTCGTGCATCCTGTCGCATGAAATCATGTTAGCGGGCCGGAACAAGAAACGACGGGCAACCCCGCCCCGTATAAACTAGATGTTCCTGTTCGCAATGCGGTTGGGAGGCGGGAAAATGGGGGCACTCGATTCACTCTCGGGACTGGTGTTCAAAAACGGGGATTTGGCACCCCACCTGTCGTTGGGACTCGGCGGGAAAGCCGATTACCTGGCGTTGCCCAGGACCAGGGAGGAGTTGGGCAAGGTTATTTCCGCTGCCGCGAGCGACGGACAACCGATCCGGGTGCTGGGTTCCGGCCGGCATGTCATTGTTTCCAAGGATTCGGTGCAGGGTGTTGTCCTGGCGTTGAGCGGCGCGGAATTCACCCGCGTTTCGGTTGTTGGCGACCGGGTTGTCGCCGGAGCGGGCGCCCACCTGTCCTCGGTCGTCGAGGCGGCGGGACGCTCCGGCCTTTCCGGCCTTGAGCACCTTGTGGGTGAACCCGGCACCGTTGCGGGCGCCCTGCGGCTTCGGGTTCCCGAGGGGGAGGGCGGCCTGGTCGAGCAGGTGGACCGGATCAGGGCGGTATCCGCCTCCGGTCGGGTCGAGGAGCTGGACGCCGCCATGCTCCACCAGGGGGAAAACAGGCATGACCCGTTTCCCAGCGCCATCATCGTTGAGATTGAATTCCGTCTGGAAGCGACGGGACAGGAACCGGTGGTGCAGCGCCTCAAGCGCTGCTGGATTGAAAGGCGCATACGCGAACCTCTTAGGGCCAACACGATCGGACCGATTTTCCGCGGACATGACGCCGTTGACCTGTTGCGGAAATCGGACGTCGCAAGAAAATCCGAGGGGTGTGCCGAGGTTAGCGACAGGAATCCGAACTTCATCGTTGTTCGATCGCCGGCGCGTCCGGCCGATATCATCAATTTGATCGAGGCCATGCGTCAACGCGTTCGGGAGCGGTTCCACATTGATGTCGAGCGGCAAATCAGCATCTGGTGAGGACAAGCCACCCAGGCGCGCCAAGTCGCCCAAGGGCGATGATTCCACCTCCGTCCGAACCCGTCGCTCCAAGCGAACCTACTCGCTGGCCGGTTTGTTGGTGCTCGTGGGCATCGGCCTGGGTGGCCTTTGCTGGCTTGGCCTTTGGGGCCTCGACATCAGGGTCAGGAACGACTTGGACAAGGCTGGCGCCTATCAGATTCCGTTCAACCGCGTGGAAGTGCTTTCACCGCGCGGGATGGGTCGGGAGGCTTTCCTTACCGAGGTCCGGTTCCTTTCCGGATCGGCTGAAACCCTTTCCCTTCTCGATCGTGACCTTCCCGCCAGGCTGTCCGCCGCGTTCAGGAGCCATCCATGGGTGGCAGAAGTCCGGACGGTGACCGTGTCTCCAGCGACAGGCGCGCGGGTCGACCTGAAGTTTCGCGATCCAGTGCTGAGGGTTGCCGATGCCAGCGCCAAGGCCGAAAGGCTTGTCGACGCGTCGGGGGTGCTTCTCCCGCGATTGGAAGGCCCCAGGGATTGGCCCCTTTTGGACTCCGTTCCCGAAAGGGGGCCCGAGTCGCCCGGCAAGACTTGGCCCTCACGGATTGTCGAGGAGGGGGCCCGGCTGGCGGGCGTGATGGCTTCGGGCAATCTTTCGGGCAAGGTGCGAGCATTGAGAAAGAAGGAAACGGACTGGATCGTTGACACCACGCGAGGCGAGGTCCGTTGGGGAAGATCCCCCGGGCATGAGGTCGCGGGAGAACCTTCTCCGGCCCAGAAGCTGGTTGCCCTGACGGAGTGGCTGTCGAAAGAAGGCGCCGAACCGCCCGACCTGACGATCCGGACCCCTTAGTCTGTCAGGGCTTTTGGATCATCCAGCAACAGCCTCGACCAGGTTTCATGCCGATCGCCATTCGCGCGCAAGTGTTC
>JAGWVO010000602.1 GCA_018970845.1 Planctomycetota bacterium | reverse complement strand
AGTGGCGGACATGGATGAGCCTGCTTCAAGTCTTTTCCAATAATCTAATCCTACGGAATGAAATTATTTCATCGAGGTGGTCTTTGATGACCGGTTCGCAGCCGCAGGCCTCCCCCGCCGACCCTGCCGAGGCGCAGAACGACCTCGGGATCGCGCTGGCCCGGCAGGGGCGCAACGCCGAGGCCGAGCAGGCCCTCAGGCGCGCCGTGGCCATGAGGCCGGCGCATGCCGGCGGCTGGAACAACCTCGCCAATGTGCTGAGGCGGCTGGGCCGGCTTGACGACGCCGAGCGCGCCCACCTCACCGCCGTGGCGCTGGCGCCCGACGACGGCGAACTTCACATGGCCCTGGGTCATTTCTGGAGGCAGTGCGGCCGGGCCGCGCAGGCGGCGGCGGCCTATGGGCATGCCGCGAGGCTGTCGCCCTCATCCGCCGAGGCGCGGCGATGCCTGGGAGACACGCTCCTCGAACTCGGGCGCGTGGCCGAGGCGCTGCCGGCGCTGGAAAAGGCCGCCGCCATGGCTCCCGGAATGCCCCAGGTTCATATGGGCATCGGCTACTGCCACCGCCAGCTCGACCGCGACGGAGAAGCCGAGGCCTCGTTCCGCGAGGCCCTGCGCCTCGATCCCGCCGATGCCGACGGCCACGCCAACCTCGCCAGCCTCATGGCCGACCAGGGACGCGTGGACGAGGCGCGCCGGCACGCCCTGGAGGCGGTGAGGCTCAGGCCCGCGCCCCGGCTGAGGGTGCTCTCGGCCACGGTCATGCCTGTCGTGTGCGGCTCGGTGGACGAGATCGACCAGGCCCGCGAGCGTTTCGACCGCGAGACGAAAGCCCTGGCCGACGAGGGCGTGCGCCTCGATCCCACGGTTCAGGTGGTGCCCAACCACTTCTTCCTCGCCTACCACGGCCGCGACGACCGGCCGCTGATGGAGCGGGTGGCGGCGCTCGCCGACGGGCCCCGGGCGCACAAGCCGCCCCCGGCGCGCCCGCCCCGGCGTGACCGCGTTCGCATCGGCTTTTTGTCCAAATACCTCAAGGCCCACACGATCGGCCAGCTCAACAGGGGGCTCATCGCCCGGCTCGACCGCGGGCGATTTGAAGTGGTGCTGCTGATGATCGACGGGGTGACCGACCCGTTCTCAAGGGAGATCGCCCAAAGCGCCGACCGGGTGGTTCCGGTGGCCCCGCCGGTGCCCGCGGCGCTGGCCACTGTTGCCGCCGAGCAGCTCGACCTGCTGTTCTACCCCGAGATCGGGATGGATCCGCTCACCTACACGCTGGCTCACAGCCGCCTGGCACCCGTTCAGGCGGCCACCTGGGGGCATCCCGACACCTCGGGCTTGGGAACGATCGATCATTTCGTGACATCCCCGGACCTCGACCCGCCGGGCAATGAGCGGCATTACACCGAGCGGCTGCACCGGCTGCCGCGGCTGGCCACCTGGTACGACCGGCCCGTGGTGTCGGGCGCTCCCCGCCGCGACGAGTTCGGCCTGCCCGGCTCTGGCGTCCTGTTCGGCTGCCCGCAGTCGTTGTTCAAGTTCCATCCCGACTTCGACGCGGTGATCCGCCGGGTGCTCGAGGGCGTTCCCGGCAGCCATCTGGTGCTTCTGGAAGGGACCAATCCGCGTTGGCGGGGGTTGTTGCGAAACCGAATGGAACGAACCCTGGGCCCGTTGGCGGAACGCGTCGTCTGGGTGCCCCGGTGCTCTCGCGAGGCGTTCCTCAGGCTCAACGCCTGCTGCGACATCATGCTCGACCCGCTCCACTTCGGCGGTGGCAACACCACCTACGAGGCACTGGCGCTGGGCAAGCCGGTGGTCACCTGGCCGTCGCCATTCTTGCGCGGACGGCTGAGCCTGGCGATGTACCGGCAAATGGGATACGGCGGCATGGTGGCGGAAAGCTTCGAGGCCTACGCGGCGCTCGCCATCCGCCTGGGCCGCGAGGAACCGTTTCGCCGCCACGCGTCGGAAACCATCCTCGAGAAGTCGCCAATCCTCTACCGCGACGACGAGGCG
>JAGWVO010000069.1 GCA_018970845.1 Planctomycetota bacterium | reverse complement strand
CGAAGCGCGCCAGCAGGGCCACATAGGCTTCCGTGGAGGCAGGGTCGGGATTCACAGGATCGGGACGCAGTCGCACCAGCCTCGCGACCGCCGAAGCCATGGTGTGCCGCTGTGGGTGTCCGCTTTCGCGGGCGCGGACGGTCTCGATTCCGGCCAGGGCGCCCGCGGCGGCGCCGAGGGCCGGCCCCTCGTGGCTTTCGAGCCGATACACCGGCAGGCCGATCATCGAGGCCAGGATTTCAAGCATGAGCCCGCACCGGGCGATGCCGCCCGACACGCTCACGCGCTCCACCACCTGGCCGTTCTCGCGGTGCGCCCGCAGGCCCAAGGCGATGAGGCAGGCCAGGGCCTCGAGTGACGCCCGGAACCGCACTCCGGCGTCGGCTGGCTCGGATGGGGTCCAGGCGAAGCGGGGACCGTTCACCCCCAAGCTCGGTTCCGCATGGACGAACGGCATCACCCTCACTCCGGCGCACCCCGCCGGCACGGCCCGGGCGCGGGATTCGAGGGCGTTCCAGTCGGGCCTTTCGCCCACCACGCGGTCGAGGAACTGCGCCCCGTTCGTGTAGCAGCGCATCCACAAGTATGGCCCCCAATTGAGGCGCATGCAGTCGAGGCTGTCGGTGGCCGGGGGAGCTGAGGCGCTGCTGTTCACCACGGCCGAGTTGCCGAGGATCACGGCCACCTGTCCGGCATCCACCGCGCCGCCGCCGGCGAGCCCGGCTTGCTGGTCGTCGGAAGTGGGGAACACCAGGGGCGCCCTGTTCGGGTCGATCCCCAGCTCATGGCAAATCGCCGTCGATATCGGACCCACGGGATCGAGATGATCGACAACGCGTGGCAGCGATTCCAGCGCCATGCGCCTGTGCGCGGGATCGGCGAGGGCGTCCAGCATCGCGGGTTGCCAGGCCGCCGAGCGCAAGTCGAGCATGCCGGTGGAAGCGGCGCTCGAGACGCTGGTGACATCAAAGTTCCCGGTCATGAAACCGGCGACCAGGGGACCGTGAGGCAGGATGCGCCAGGTGCGCGACCAGTCAGCCGCGGGCAGCGCCTCCTCATCCTTCACCAGATGACTCAGCGAATAACGGATCGCCCAAGGACCGCCAATAAGTTCACGCACCCGAGCCTGCCCGCCAAGCCTTTGCAGGCCTCGGGCATGATGCGGGGCCAGGGTGCCATCGTTCCAGCAGATGGCCCGGCGCACCTGCAGGCCGTCGCGGTCGACCCTGCCGGCGGTGTGGTGGGTGGCGGAGATGCCCACGGCCTGCCAGTCGGAAAGGCGGCCGAGTTCCCTGAGCCGGCGGGCCATGGCACGGAGGGCCCCGCGCACCTGACCTTCCAGCTGGCCAATGTTGAGTTCACTGACACCGCCCGAGGTCCAGAGATCGGTCGGAAGGCGCACCTCGGCGATCGAATGCCCCGAGAGGTCGAAGGCCAACCCTTTCACCGATCCGGTGGAGAAGTCGAAACCGGTGACGAGGGCAGTCGGGGAAAGATGGCTGGAAGTCATCAAAAAGGCCTGATTCAAGCCAATGCGCCGCCCCGTGGGGTGCGGTTGGCTCATTTTGAGCCTGGCAACCCGTGGGCGATATTCAACCGGGGGGATACGGCACCCCTAAAGGACCAGAGTCGCGTCACCGTAGCTGAGGAACCGATAGCCCGATTCCAAGGCCTCTTGGTAGGCGCGCCTGAGGAGTTCGGAGGGAACCAGCGAGTTCATCAACAGCAGCAACCCGGTTCCGGGTTGGTGGAAGTTGGTGATCATCGCGTCGGTCCATCGGAACTGATGCCCCGGTCGCAAAGTTACAGTAGCCCATCCTTCCCAATCAGGCAATCCCGTGGCCTGACCCATCGACTCGAGAAGCCGGGTGGTGGTCGTTCCCACCGTCACCACCCGCCCGCCCCGCTCCCTGCAGGCGCGCAACGCCGTCAATGCCGATGCCGAAACCTGCCCCCATTCAGCCTCGACCTCATGGCCCATGGGATTGTCCTTGGGCAGGGGTTGGAAGGTTCCGGGTCCCACATGAAGGCACACCTCCGTCGTGGCGATCCCTCGCTCGGACAGCGCCGCATGAACCTGCGGGGTGAAGTGCAACCCGGCGGTGGGCGCGGCGATGGAACCGGGAACACGGGCATGGAGGGTTTGGTAGCGGCCGGTGTCTCCCGAATGGGCGACTCCGCGTCGGATGTAGGGAGGAAGGGGAACCTGGCCGCAACGATCAAGCCAAGCCTCGGCCTCTCCCTCGGGATGGGGCTCAACCAACCAGCGGCCATGCCCGGTGCGGCCCGCCATGCGAAGCCTGAGTGGACCGGGGTTCACCGCGAGCCATTCTCCCGGCGCGATGTGTCCGCCCGAGTGGCCCAGCATTTCCCAAAGGCCTTTCGAGCTTGTCTTCACGAAGAGGGCGTGCCAGCGACCGCCTGTCGATTCACGAACGCCGAACAACCGCGCCGGAAGAACGCGAGTGGAATTCAGCACCAGAAGGTCGCCGGGGTTCAGAAGGCCGGGAAGATCCCTGAAGACATGGTTTGAAAGGCCATTGGATTCCCGGCGAATCACAAGCAGGCGAGCCGAGTCGCGGGGCTCGGCGGGTTCCTGGGCGATGGAACCCGCCGGCAAGTCGTAATGGAGGAATAATCGGTCCGGCTCGATCACTGGAAGCTCTTGAGCCAGCCCTCGAACGCCTCACGGTGCTTGGAAACGGTCTTGGTGGGCCCTGTCAGGCGGATGTGGTAGACGGCGTCCCCTTCCACATGCAGGCCGAGCATCGAATAGCCGGGCTTTTCCTCGGCCTTGGCGTTGGGATTGAACGGCTGGGACTTGTAAAGGTAGGTTCCCTTGGCGTCGATCATCTTGCCCTTGCCTAAAGGGCCGGAATATTCGGTGATTTTGGCATCCACGCCCTTGGCGAATGAGCCCTTCCACCGGTCGATGTTGGCGTCTGCGGATCCGCCCAGTCCCTTGAAGACCACAAGTTCGGCGTCGGCGTCATCGCCATCGACCTTGGGAAGCTTGAACTGGGCGTAGCGCATCTGGTTGGCGGGGGCCTCCTCCTTCCACCCGGAGGGGGTCTTGGCCTTCTTTCCACCCAGCGACACATCCTGGGCCGCCAGGGCGGTACCCACGGCAACCAGCACCGCCAATCCTGCCAACGCGCGCTTGAGAGACAACATTGCCTTTCTCCATGTTCCTTGGGTCAATCGTTCCAAGGGCATCATACGGCATCGCCTTGGTCAAGGCGTGGGAATGGGGTCGGTCGGAAGGACCGGTTGGCCTTCCCAGGTGACGGCACCGGTGGCGCCATCCCGGATCAGCACCCTGTGCAGGCTGCCCGGGGCCGCGGCGACATCCACCCGGGGCAGCCATCGGGCCAGTCGAGCCTTGGTTTCGGAATGCTCCGCCTTGGCGGCGAGGTTGGTCCATTCGTTCGGGTCGGCTTGCATGTCGTAGAGTTCCTCGCCGCCGTCGGCGTAGCGGATGTAGCGATATCGCTCGTCCCGCACGGCGTGATTGCCCTGGTTGTGCGAGGTGATGGCGGGCTTGTCGCGGGGCGCGCCGGCATCAGCCAGTTGGGGTTTCAGGCTGACGCCTTCCAACCGCGCCGGGCGCTTTTCCATGGGAATTCCTGACATTTCCACCAAGGTCGGGTAGATGTCGAGCAGTTCGGCGGGCTTCCCGCAGCGGGCGCCGCGCGCGATGCCCGGGCCGGCGAAAACCAATGGCACGCGGGTCGAGCGTTCCCAAAGCGTGTTCTTGCCTGTGATCAGCTTTTCACCCAGGTGATATCCATGGTCGCTCCAGAGCACGACGACGGTTTCGCCCGATCGCCCGCTTTTTTCCAACGCCTGAAGCAACCTGCCGACCTGCGCGTCCATGAACGCCGTGCTGGCAAGATAAGCCCGCACGAGCGGCTTCCATTCGCCATGGTCGCGCAGCGTCTTGAGCCGCGGTTCGGGAAGTTTCCAGTGGAGATACCACGAGAAACGAGGGGTATCGTCCCGATCGGTTTCGAGAACGGGGGGCAATTGAACCTTGTCCTCGGGAAAAAGGTCGAACCACGCCTTGGGGGCATAGCAAGGCACATGGGGCAATCGGAAACCGGCGGCGATGAAAAACGGTTTCTCCTTGGGCGCGTCGGCAAGCGCCTTGATCGCGGCATCCGCGATCAGATGATCGGCGGCCTTTGATTCGGTTTCAGGGAAGGGCCCCCAATCCATGGCCGGGTGCCGGGGTTGGGGAAGCTTGGCAAACGGCTTGGGCGGCCTGCCCATGCCCGGCGCCGGGCCCCAGGTGGCGAACTCGGCCTGCCTCTCCTTGGGTGACAGCGATCCGTCATGAAAAACCTTGCCGCAGGTGAAGGTCCAATAGTCGGCGCCCCTGAATGCCTGGGGAAGCGTGATGGCGTTTCGAGTGGCGTCAACCGACCGGATTCCGGGAACCAGGCCATGAATGCCCGTGGTGGATGGACGCATGCCGGTGAGCAGGCTTGAACGGGAAGGGTTGCAAAGGGGCGCCTGACAATGGGCATTGGTGAAAAGGGTGCCGCGTGCCGCCAATGAGTCGATGTAAGGCGTTCGGGCCTGCGGATGGCCGCCAAGGCAGCCGATCCAATCGTTCTGATCGTCGATGGCCACCATCAGGACATTGGGGCCGGCGGCCGGGCAGGAGACGGCCGAAATCAACAGGAAGGCAATGGCGACCAGCGGAAGCAATCGCCTCATTTGGCCTTCTTGGCGGAGTTGAACTCCGCGGCTGACATTTCCTTCACGGTTCCATCCTGCATGAGGACATGGCCGCCGGATTCCGGCACCTTTTTCTCATAGGCAAGAACAGTATCGCTTCCAGATGACGAGAGTGATTTACCCCAGGAATATACAATGTTTCCCTGCACAAGCGCGATATAGGCGCCCGGGTACACGGGTTCGACTTTCTCCAAATCGGCAATCTTGGCTGGTGCAGCCTTCTTTTCGTCACCATACGCCTTCAATAGCTGCTGCAGGCTCGAAAGGCCTTCTTTTCCCGTTGGGGTTCCGCCCGGGCCCGGGCCGGATGGCCCGCCGCTTCCCCCGGAGCACCCGGAAATGGATGACATGATGCAGGCGAACACAAAGAAGAATCGAAAATGAACCATTTGGGAACTCCCAGTAATGTGAATCAGGGAAGATTCACGGCTTCGCCACCGCGGGCGCTGCCGATCCCTTGCCAAACAACAAAGTCGATTGAATCGGTGACGAATTTGACTGACCCATCGGCCATGCCGATGTTGGCGCCGCCCGAATGAAAGCTTGAGGCAGCTTGATGCACGGCGGTAAATGCGGAATTTCCACAGTTGTATCGCTGGGTTCCTGATGCAACTTTCTTATTCCAATTGATCGGAAGAGTGTGGGTATACACGAAATTCTGGGGCAAGTTGCGGTAATATTGTTGGCCGACATAGTGAATAACCGTGCCCGCGGGGCCGTTGCATTCAGTCACGGCGCGGCCATCGGTCAGGGCCGTGCCCGTATAGGTGCCGCCAATCATCGATGTCGTGTTGTCGTAAGTCGCGGTTGCCGTGCCTGCGGGAAATGTGCCCCTCATGAATTCGGCAAACATGCTGGTGTTGGATGTTCCATCCGTTATCGATGCGATTCTGTTGCCTGACATCGCTGATCCGGCGGACGGATAAGGAATGGCAAAAATCCCATCCAAGGCTGTTCCACCTCGATAGCTGGAGGAGGCTCCCAGCGATCCCCCATAATTCAGGCGACCAGCATTGGTGAAAGTGAAAGCCTGCGAAGGATCGGAAGGACACAGGAAAATCGGGACATCGCCGGCGCGGGCATTGGCGTTCGCGTTGGCAAGAGCGGGAATGCCGCTGTGCAGGGGAGCATCACTATTGACATTATAATTCATATTGAATTGGTTGTATTTGCTGGCTTGTTCAAAATAAGGAAGCATGAGGGCTTGAAGCGTCGCACCCGAGGAATAAGTGGTGGGCGCGCCAGTGCCGTTGAGTGGCAAGACCACTGTGTGCTGGGTGGGCGGAAGCGTTCCGTTGGTTGACTCGTAGTTGTGGGAAGCCAGCCCGAATTGCTTGAGGTTGTTGGTGCACTTCATCCGGTTGGCGGCCTCCCGCACCTTCTGCACCGCGGGTACCAGCAATCCGATCAGCACCGCGATGATGGCGATGACAACCAACAGTTCAATCAGCGTGAAACCTTGGCGTTTAGCCATGCCGTTCCATTTGGTGATCATGTTCGTTCCTCCGTATGAATCAATGAATGACATATCATGTTATGCTTGGGTTTTTGGCGAATTCCAAATGAAAAAGGCTTCATGGAACTACCCGTCATGACATCCCAGCCATTCATTGCTTGCCCAACCGCCATTCCGGGAACAAACAGGCTGACCCGCCGCGCCGCCTTGGCCTCGATATCCGCGCTCTCCATGACAACTTGCGCAAAGGCGGCGGAAGCGGTTGCCCGGCCATACCGCATCGGCGTGTCCACTTATTCCTTCTGGCACTTCAAGGGCGCTCCCGTTCCCATCGAGGCCTGCCTCGAAAAGGCCTCGGACATGGGATTCGATGGCGTCGAGATCCTGCATGTCCACATGGAGGAAGCCGCCAAGGCCGCGGGTGGAACGGTTGACAATTCCCTGCTCCATCGAATCAAGCGGCGGGCCTTTTCCCTGGGCCTGCCCCTGATGGGTTTCTCCACCCATCAAGGGTTCGTGACTCCCGACAACGAAAAGCGAAAGCAAAACATCGAGCACACCGCCAAATGCCTTGAATTGGCTCACGAGTTGGGCATTCCCACCATCCGCGTCAACACGGGCCGCTGGGGCACCAGCAAGAACTTCGACGCCCTCATGGCCAACAAGGGCATCGAACCAAGGTTGCCAGGGCATACCGACGAAGAAGGGTTCGCCTGGGTGAATGACAGCTTCTCCCAGCTTTGCAAGAGAGCCGAGAAACTGGGGGTCGTGATGGGGCTGGAAAATCACTGGGGCCTTGGAAGGGAGGCGGCGGGGGTGCTCAAGGTCATCGCTGCCGTCAACAGCCCATGGCTCAAGGCGACCCTCGACACCGGCAATTTCCTTGAGGAGATGTACCCCCAGATGGAAGCCTTGGCGCCCCAAGCCGTGCTTGTCCAGGCCAAGACCTACCCCGGGGGCGGGGAGTGGTACACCCTCGAGATTGACAATGCCCGCGTGGCTGGGATTCTCCGCAAGGCTGGCTACAAGGGCTACATTTCCCTGGAGATGGAAGGCAAGGAGAACCCGGCCACAGCCATTCCCAAAAGCCTGGCTGTCCTGCGGAAAGCCTACGGCTGAATACAGAATCGGCCCATTCCACTGAATCGTCCGGCCGTCATGGCGAATCATCCATGTCAGGGGACACCGGAGGAAACAGGAATGGACAAGCAGCAAGCGAACAGGAACCGAATCCACGATTTCATCTGCCGCCGGTCTTTTCGCACGGCCGAGGGTGGAACCATCAACCGGGGCCAGGTTTTCAAGGCGCGGGTGACGGCATTCCACTCCGGCGGCGCGGAGTTCTTCCGCTTTCACTTCGAAGGCGAGGAGCGATCAACCGATGTGCCGTGCCTGTATGCCCAGTTCCATGTTCATGAGGAACCAAAACCCGGGGGCTGACCGCGGGGGCTGAAGGTCGATTTTTCGGATTCGAGAAAGATTTCCCAGAAAATCGACCACCTTTTGCCGAACGATATTTGTTACACCTTTATTCATTCGGGAGTGCGTGATGAGCAGCGCTGTTCAGGAACTTCATCCCTATTTGATCAACCCTTCCACCTGGGTTTTTGACGACCCCACGACCAATTTGCACAGGGAAGCTTTCGTTTCCGGTATTTCGGAAATGATCTCGGAGATTGTCAGGGCAAAGGGTATCGATGGTTCCGGCGGAATCACCATCCAGTTTTCCCAGGAACCGTTCGAGGGTTGCGACGCGGTCTTGGATTGGGTCAGACCGGGTGATCCCGACCGGCATTTTGAGCGCGATTCGGCGGCGTGGAACAGGTCTGGAAACTGGTACAGGGGTGAAGTCAACGGAACCATCATGGAAGGCTGGCTCTGTCCGGCTCTGGGGAAGTACTTCAGCGAACGACCGATGAGGATCGCTGTGAAAATCACGCATCTCAGGGAAGGCGTTGATCCCATCTGGAATCCCGCTCCGGGAACCATGACGACCAGATTCGTTCAAGCTCCCGAATAAACCCGACCGATCGAAGGTTGATTTTGAGGGAGGGGATGAATATTCCCTCCCTCATGTCATTCATCGCTGTTGTTTCCGCCTAAAAGCCCCGATCGCCATAGGTAATAGAGCAAGGTCAGGATCGAAGTCAGGGTCGCGGCAACATAGGTGAGCGCGGCGGCGTCAAGCACCTTGGCGACAACGGCATCCTCCTCCTGGGAAACCAATCCGTTTTGGAGCAGCGCGATCCTGGCTCGTCGGCTCGCATCAAATTCCACCGGCAGGTTCACCAACTGGAACAGAACCGTCAGGGAGAACAAACCGATCCCCGCAAGGAGGACGATTTTTCCAAGCGCCAGGTGCGCCGCGAGCATCAGCGTGCCGGCCAGGATCACGAACCAACTCATATTCGAGCCGAGGCTGGCCATGGGAACCAGGGCGCCGCGCAAAGCCATGAGCGGATAACGATGGGCATCCTGCAAGGCATGGCCCGCCTCATGGGCCGCGATTCCCAAGGCGGCCAACGATTCAGAGCCATAAACGCCCTCGCTGAGCCTCAAAACCTTGGACTGCGGGTCGTAATGGTCTGAAAGCTGGCCCTCGACAGGTTCGATCCCGACATCGGCGACACCTTCGGCGCGCAGGATGGCCGCGGCGGTCTCAGCTCCAGTCGCCCGGACTCCCGAGCCAATGCCTGAAGCCCATGAATAAGCGGCATGAACCCTCCACTGGGCCCACATGGCCAGGAGGATTCCGGGCGCCAGAAACACGAAGTACCAGAGATCCGGCATCAACATGGTCTTACCCCCTCCACCTTAAAAATTCTCATGAATCTCATTACGCACCTCACCCTTGGACGGTTTACATGTTGGTTGAAGCCGCTTTTCCAAGTCCGGTGGGAATGTTACGCTGATGAATGACATTCCCTCCCCAAGATTGCTGAGGATGCGACATGCTCTCCGCAACCCTATTGCCTGCATGGATTTTGGTGATTTCCGGCCCGAACCAGTTGCCACCTGAAAAGCAGGCGGCCAGCTTCACCGTTTCCCCCGGCCTGGAAATGCGCCTTTGGGCGTCCGAGCCGCTGTTCGTGAATCCCACCACATTCGACATCGACCCTTCCGGCAGGATCTGGGTTTGCGAGGCGGTGAACTACCGCCGCAAGTTGCGCGGGCAACCACCCCTTCGTTCCGAAGGCGACAGGATCGTGATCCTCAGCGACACGAACAACGACGGCACCGCCGACAACGGCGTCACCTTTTACCAGTCCCGGGAGATCATGAGCCCCATCGGCATCGCCGTGGCTTCCAATCCCTCCGGCAAGGGTTGCAAGGTGTTCCTGTGTCAGTCGCCGGACATCCTTCTCCTGGAAGACAAGGATGGCGACAACAAGGCGGACGGGCCGCCTGTCAAGTTCCTCACCGGATTTCAGGGCATCGACCACGACCACGGCGTGCATGGCATCACGATCGGCCCCGACGGAAAACTCTATTTCTCGGTCGGCGACGCGGGCGTGCGCGACCTCAAGGCCAGCGACGGCAAGGGCGAATCGTTCACAAGCAACACCACAACCCTGCGCGCCGGCACGATCTGGCGATGCGACATGGACGGCCGGAACCTGGAACTGATCGCCCACAACTTCCGCAACAATTACATGGCCGCCGTCGACAGCTTCGGGAATGTCTTCATCTCCGACAACGACGATGACGGCAACCAGCAGACGAGGATCTGCTTCGTGATGCCGGGGGGAAACTATGGCTATCATCCCCGGGGCGCCGGCCAAACCCACTGGCATGAGGAGCAGCCGGGAATCGTTCCCAAGGTGCTGCGGACATTCTTCGGCAGCCCGACAGGCATGTGCTTTTACGAGGGACAGCTTCTGCCCGAGAAATACAGGGGACAGATGCTGCACACCGACGCCGGACCACGCCAACTCCGCTGCTACACGGCCACGCCCAAGGGCGCCGGTTTCGATGTCACGCGGGAAGACATGGTCACCAGCACCGACAACTGGTTCCGGCCCAGCGATGTGCGCGTGGCGCCTGATGGCTCGGTATTCGTTGCCGATTGGTACGACCCGGGCGTCGGCGGCCACGGCATGGGAGACACCACGCGCGGACGCATCTTCCGCCTGGCCCCGCCGGGGCACAAGCCATCACCCGGACCCGTGAAGGTGACAAATGCCGCCGAAGCCCGCGAGGCGCTCGCCTCGCCCTGCCTGGCCACCAGGGGCATGGCGTTCGCCTGGTTCCGCTCACAAGAACCGGCGGAGGCCGCGAAGGCCGTTCGGGCGTGGGCGACTGGAAATCATCCGGAATGGCTCAAGGCCAGGGCCCGGTGGGTGCTGGCGGAAGTCGGGGAAATCACCGCGGCCGACATCGATGGCCTCGACAAACCCGGTTTGGCGGCGCAGGCGGCCCGCCTGGTCCGCGACTATCCCAAGGCCTCAAGCCTCGCGGCCAACCTGCCCTTGGCCGATTCCGGCGTGAGCCGGGAAATCCTCGTGGGCCTCAGGCGAGCTGATGCCGCCAAGGCTGGCGAGGCCATCCTGAAGGCCGCCAAGGCCTGGGATGGCAAGGATGTCTTCCTGGCCAAGGCGATGGCGATCGCGGCGGGCCAGGAGGAAGCCCGCCACCACGCGGCGCTCGAATCATTTGCCAGCGCCCTGCCCGAATGGAACGACCGAACGGCGGCCCTGGCTTTTGAACTCAGGCCACCCGGGCTGGCCAAGCGACTGCGCGACCGGCTGGGCCAGGGTGGAATCTCCGATGCCGACAGCATCCGCATCGTTGACTTCGTTTCTGGCGACGACGGGGCGGATGCCGGAAAAACCCTGCTCGACCTGCTTGTCCCGGCCACTTCGCAGGCGGTCAGGGCCCGGGTGGTTGATGCCCTCGCCCTTCACCTGCCCGGCAAATGGTCGGCCCTTGCCAAGGATGGCGCCCTCGGCAAGACCCTCGCCCAGTTGGAAAAGGACAAGGCCATGGCACCCGAGTACCTCGCCCTTTGCGCGGCGACCGGCAACCTCGGGGCCGTGCCAACCGCCGCCGTCATTGCTTCCGACGCCACCCAACCCGTCCCCCTGAGGGAACGGGCCATATCCACCTTGGGTAAGTTGCCTTCAGGGGATTCCGCCAAGGCCCTTGAGCAAGTGGCGAAACAGGGCGGGGCCTTGTCCGCCAAGGCCTGCTCAGCGCTCGGCGAACTTGCCTCCACCAGGCAAAAAACCCAAGCAACAGAACCGGCGCTTTTGGCCCTGCGCGGGTTGCTCGCCAACGGTAATGCCAGCGGGCCGGCCCTCGAGGCCCTGGCCAACACCAGGGCGGGTAGCGCCTGGCTTTTGGAACAGAAGGATGCCGGCAAGCTGCCCGAAGCCCTGGTTGCCGACACCGGACGGTTGCTCCGCAACAGTCCTTACCAGGATCTCCGCAACAAGGCGATGATCGCCTTTCCGGCACCCGGGCGGATCGACGCCAAAAAATTGCCCTCCGCCGCCAAGCTGGCCACGCGCGCGGGCAACGCCGCCCGGGGCAAGGCCCTGCTGGAAGCCAGTGCCAAGAGCGACCTGCAATGCCTCAAGTGCCACATGGTTGAAGGGCGCGGCGGGCAGATCGGCCCCGACCTCTCGCAGATCGGCAAGAAGGCCAGTCGTGAGAACCTTCTCGACTCCCTGCTCACGCCGTCCAAGGCCATTGCCGACCAGTATCTCGTCCATGCCGTCTCAACGACCAAGGGCCAGGCCATCTCGGGCCTGTTGGTCGAGGAGAACAACGAGGCTGTCGTGCTGCGCGACGCCAACGGGAAGGATCACCGCATCCCGAAGAAGGAAATCGAGGAGCGGAACCGCCTTCAGGAATCGATCATGCCGGCCAACCTGGTGGCCTACATGACCGAGGACGACCTGCTTGACATTTGCGAGCACCTGCTCACCCTCAAGTCGGCCGCCCTGGCGCCCAAGGCCTTCCGCCTCATCGGCCCCCTGGAGGGAGGGGAGGGTGGCGACGCCGGATTCGAAACGCCGATGGAACCCGAGCGTAAGCTAGACTTCGCCTCGACATTGAAGGGGAAGGACGGCGCCGTCTCGTGGCGCGTGGCAAGGCCCGACTCGGCAGGTTATGTCAATCTCCAGGAGATCCATGGGCCCTCGGCCGCCAACAGCGTCTCGTACGCCGCCCTGGTTCTCGAGTCGCCCGTGGCCCAGCCGGGCTTGATCCTGCTGGGAGCCGACGACTGCAGCAGGCTCTGGGTCAACGGTGAGAAGGTCCATGAGGATCGGGCCCACGAGGCCGCGAAGCCCGGCAAGTTCCGCGTGCCGGTGCGACTGAAGGCCGGCGCCAACACGATTTTGCTGAAGATCTCCAATGGGAGCAATCCACACGGCTTCTTCCTCGCGGTTTCAGCGGCCGATGAGCTCAAGGAAGTCCCCGCGCGCTAGGGGGGAGCCACTCCGTGCCCGGCCTTTGGGGACGCCGATTATGGTCGCGACGGCTCAGGTTCGCCGCTGTCGCCGCGCCTGAGGGCCCCCACAGGCTTCCGGTTTCGGGGCGCGGCCTTGACCTTGCCGG
>JAGWVO010000601.1 GCA_018970845.1 Planctomycetota bacterium | reverse complement strand
CCACCGATGGCGTGCAGGTAAACAGCCCCACACTCCTTGAGCGCCGAAAGTGTCTTGGGGCCCATTCCGCCCTTGCCAATCACGGCTCGAATTCCATACCGTTTGATGACTTCGGCCTGATAAGGTTCCTCCCTGATCGAAGTCGTTGGACCAGCGGCAACAACCTTTCGCTCTCCATTCCTTTCAACAACGACTGGGCCGCAATGGTAAATCACCGATCCCTGCAAGGACGGAATGTCACCACCTTTATGGAGGAATTTATGCACCTCGTCGCGTCCCGTTCTCACCGTTCCGGAAAGCAGAACGATGTCTCCCGACCTCAGCGATCGCACATCCTCCTCGGTTAGCGGGGTCCGCAGTTTCCTGCTTGCTGCGCCATAAGCACCGGAGCCAAGGAAAGAGGGTTCCAACTCGGATTCATCCTGAGAGTTTTCATAAAGCCAGTGATCAATCCCACCATCGTGGTTCAAAACGACACCGCGGCGCCTATAGGCCCAGCACATATAGGCGATCGAAACAAAAAACGACGCGGGCAACCTGTTTAACTTGGAAACCTTGCAAGCGCCAATCGTGAAGCGCCCACCAAAGCCCATGGGGCCAATCATCAATTCATTGGCTTGGGAAAGGATTTCGGCCTCCAGTTCCGCAAGCACGGGATCCGCATTCGTATCATCGACGGACCTGAGCAACTGCTCCTTCGCCGCTGCGAAACCCGAGGCCCTGTCGCCACCAATGCAAACACCAAGGAAACCGGGCCCACATCCTTTTCCCTGGGCTTGCCAGACAGCATCTAGAATGCAGCGCCTCACACCTTCCATGTCTCGGTCAGCGCCGACACCCTGAATTTTTGTTGGAAGGGAATATTGGGCTGACATGTTCTCGCATCCGCCCCCCTTCAGGATCAACCTGACATCGATGTTCGACTCCTCATGTTGATGGAAATGAAACAGCGGACTACCCGGGCCAAGGTTATCTCCCGTGTTTTTTCCATCAACCGGATCAACGGAATTTTGCCGCAAATATCCGCGCCTTGTGGCTTCGGCGACAGCAAGGCAAGCCGCTTTTTCAAATTGGATGGCGTCAAAGTCCTTGGGAGCCTTCACAAAAAACGATATGGTGCCAGTGTCCTGACAAATGGGGGCGCTAAGGCGCCGAGCCATTTGAATATTGCTGGCGACAAGGGAAAGCGCCAATTCAGCACTTGATCCTGCGGCCTCCAAAGCCCGCCTGGTGTTGATTACCTCCGCGGCATCTGGAGGCAGTGAAACACTCGTCTTGCGAACCAACTCAAGAAGCGATTTCTCCAGCAATTCCAGATTCATTGTCATGGCTGAAACTCCATCAATTCAGTCGAGGGATATCCGGGAAGCCTGCACGATTTCCTTCGTGTCAATGTTCTGGAACCATGCGACTACCGATAGTTTGCCAAGATCCAGCGGCCTTTCATCATCTAGAAAAGGCCGCCTTGCATGGCTTTTTTCCAGATATTCCGAGATTTCTTTCTTCACCGCTGAAATGTTGAATTTCACGGATTGGGAACCTTGGACCCCATCAGGTGCGATTCCCTTGGGATCCCCAAGCAAGGCCCTAACGACATGATGATGTATCCGTTGACCATTCCGGCCGGGATACCTTACCGAATCTTCTACCAGCGCGACTCGCAAAATATGCGCCCTATGAGTTTCAAATCCCTTGAAATTGATTGAAACGGCATGGTCATCCCCTTGCTTGGAAGCTGTCATTTCCATGATGATTTTCTGAGAATCAGGATCCCGTTTTGAATTGCCAACGGAAGAAACCACTGATTCAAATGCCTTTTGACCTCCCGCCTTGGATCCTCCCGTTGGCGGTCCTTGGCGTCCGTTGAGGAACATGGTCGGTGTCGAGTTGACGCCGTAATACCTTGCCCGCAGTTCTGAGTGCGCATTGGTCATCGGATCGGGACCAGGAATATGGAGGTGGTATTGAAGGAGAATCAGGTCGCCCGATGAATAACTTTTTGACAAGGCATCGAAGGCCACCTCAG
>JAGWVO010000068.1 GCA_018970845.1 Planctomycetota bacterium | reverse complement strand
GAGCAGCCAATGCGCCCCGGGCGGCAGCGGGGGAAGGGCCCTGCCCAACCGACGGACCACGGCCCGCTCATGCGGCGCCACGAACACGATGCCCGAGGCGATCCAGGCCGCCAGGGCGAGCAAGGGCAGGATCCGCGCGACGGCGCTCATGGGGACGGCACCGGCTTGGGGGCGGGGCGCGGAGGAGCGAACAGCGCGTCGAACAATTCGCGGTGGGTGGAAAGCAGCAGCGTGGTGCGGTTGTCGCCGAGGATTTTCTGGTATTCCTCTAGCTTGCGCAGGAAGGAATAGAAGTCGGGGTCGGCCATCTGCGCGCCCGAGCGCACCCGGTCGGCCTCCGCCTCTCCCTCGCCTCGGATCCTGATCGCGTCGGCCTCGGCCTTGGCCCGCAGCGTGCCGACCTCGCGGTCGGTGTCGCTGCGCAACTTCGCCGATTCCTGCTCGCCCAGGCTTTGGTATTCGGCGGCCTTGCGTTCGCGTTCCGCGATGATCCGGTCGAAAATGGCCTGCCTCACCGGCGCCGGATGGCTCACGCGCCTGAGGCGCACATCGACGATTCGCACGCCGTATTCGGCAAGCGCCGGTCCGGAGAGCCGCTCCATGAGCCGGGAGCGGAGCTTGTCCCTTTGCTCCTTGACGCGGCCGGGTTCCCTGCTGTTGACGAGGTCGTCCATCTGGAGTCCGCCGCAGGCGGCACCCAGTTCGCTGCCGAGTTTCTGGGCGAGCAGGGTGCGGGCCTCGTCCAACCCGCCGGCGGCCTTGAAGAGGCGATCAACACCCTCCGAATCGGCGATGCGCCAGGCCATGTAGGCGTCGATCGTCAGTGTCCTGTCGATGCCGTCCTTCTGGGCGTCGCGGGTCAACTGCTCGATTCCCGGAAGTTCAAGCACCTGAAGCCGGCGGTCGATCCTCCGGATCTCCATGATCGGCCAAGGCCAGCGGAGGTGAAGCCCGGCCTCCGCCTCGTTCGCGCCGTCGAGCGTGCCGGCATGGGCGCCGAGGATCGTCAGGTAGGCGAACTCGGCCCTGTCGACGGTGAAGAGGCATGTCCAGGCGAGGCACGCCGCCAAGGCGGCCGCGAGGATGATTTTCCAGGTCATGGTTCCCGGCCCTCAGGTTCGACGCGGCTTGTCCGGGGGGCGGTTGGCTGGCGGAACCATTCCTGCGGCAGGAGCCACAGGTTCCGCCTCCCCCTGATGTTGTCGGCGTCGATCACGATCTTGTCCCGTCCGGCGAGGGCCTGGCTCACGGCGTCCCACAGGAGCCTGAAATCGGAAAGCGCCTCGGCGCCCTTGCGCGCGGCCACCCTGAGGGTGAATGCCGCGGCCCTTGCCGCTGCCGCCGTCGTCCGCTCGGTTTTCTCGACATCCGCCGCCGCCACCGACTGCAGGTCGCGCGCGACCTGCTCGCCCACCCGCCTGAGCCCCTGAGCGCTCGCCTGGAGCACCTTTTGAGACCGGCCTTCCATGGCGCGCGTCACCTCGTGATAGGCGCCGACCACCTCCTGGGGGGGATGAAGGTCGTGGAGGGCCACCGCCGTCACCGACAATCCCGGAGCGGAATCGGCGGCGCGGCTGGCGATGAGCCGAAGCGCCTCGGCCTCCAGGGCGGCCCTGCCGGTGGTGAGCAGTTCGGCGAACGGGTGGGCGCCGACGATCTCGCGCAGCGCGGCCTCGCTGGCCATGCGGAGGCCCTTGGCGGCGTCGCCGGCCTCGAAGGTCGAGGCGAATGGTTCCTCGGCGGACATCGAGAAGCGGACGCTGGCCTGGACCTCCACGAGGTAGCCGTCGCCCGAGATCATGACCGCCTCGTCCGGGAAGCGGAGGATGCCGTCGGATCCATGGGTCGCCGACCAAGACCTTCCCACGGCAACGGCTCCCTTGCCGCCGGAGCGGAAGCCCAGTTCCAGCGTGTTGAGCCTTCCGGGCGAGACAACCACGACCCTTTCGACGGGGGCGGGCCACCGGAGGTGCCATCCGGGGCCGAGCGGGGCCGGCAGGAGACGGCCGAAGCGGAGCACCCGCCCCTGCTGCCAGGGCATCAGCACATGAAGGCCGGTCCATGCCCACGCGAGCAGCGCGAGGCCAAGGACTCCGGCGGCCACCTTGCGCCAATGATGCTCGACCGCGTGGACGATTTCGCCGGGGGCCAGCCTGTCGAGCAGGGAGGCCACGCGCCCTGCGGAGGCGGCCAGGCCGCCCAGCCAGCGCGGCGCCGGACGGGCGAACCCGAGCAGCCGCATCGAGTTGGCCAGCACCAGCAGCGATCCGAGTTGATGGTAAATGACCGCGGCGAGCGGTGATTGCAGCTTCCAGCCCGAGGGCGCGATGAACGGCCACAGCCATGCCGTGATCACCACCCCGGCGATGTTCACGCCGAAGGCGAAGACGGTGATGTTTTGCCTGATGGTGGCCTCGGTGGCCCTGGCGAGGCTGACCAGGAGCGGAAGGTTTTCCAGGGGCGGCCCCATGAGGACGATGTCGCCGGCCTCCGCCGCGAGGTCGTTGCCCGAACCGGCCGGGCAGACGGCGATCCCGACATCCGCCGCGGCGAGGGCTGGCGCGTCGTTGATGCCGTCGCCGAGCATGGCGACCCTGGCGCCGGCGGCCTTCAGTTGACCCACGCGGTCGCTCTTGTCCGCCGGCAGGAGGCCCCCCCGCGACGATTCAGCGCCAATGCCGAGTTCCGCCGCCACCCGGCTGGCCACCGCCGGCCTGTCGCCTGAAAGCAACTCGATGCCGCTGATGTCGAGCCGGCGCAGCAGGCTGATGACGCCGGCGGCCTCCGGGCGGGGCGCGTCGCGGAGGCCCAGCACGCCCACAGCGTCATCACCGAGTGAGATGATGACCGGCGTTTCGCCGCGTTCCTCCACCCGCGACGAGATGGCCGTCGCCTCTCCGAGGCTCACCCCTTCCGAGGCAAGCCAACGGGCGTTGCCGGCGCGGATGAGGCCTTCGGGGGTCGCGGCGCGCATCCCGCCGCCGGGCGAGGCCGTTCCGGGTTCTCCGGAGCCGTCCCCGATGTTCCTGTCGCGGGCCGCCCGCCGGATCGCCACGGCCAGCGGGTGCTCGCTGCCGGCCTCCACGGCGGCGGCCAATCGGAGCAGGTCGGCCTCCGAGAGGTCGGCCCTGAGGGGGGCGAGGCTGGCCAGTTCGGGCTTGCCCGCCGTGACCGTGCCTGTCTTGTCGAAGCAGAAGGTGTCCACCCGCGCGAGGCGCTCGAGCGCGGCGCCGCTTTTAACGAGGATGCCCGTGCCGGCGAGCCGTCCCAGGGCCGCGATGATCGCCGCCGGGGTGGCCAGGAGCAGCGAGCAGGGGCAGGCCACCACCAGCACGGCAAGCGACGGATACGCCGCCAGCCGGAAGAGGTCGGTCCACGAATAGGGCAGGCCTTGGGAACGGCCCGACCACGCGTGGCCGGCCATGGCGCCAATGAAGGTCACGGCCGTCATCGCCAGCACCACCGGCAGGAACCAGCGGGCCAGCGAATCGGCCTGCCTCTCCAGCGGAGCCTTGTCGGCCAGCGCCCGTGTCGTGAGTTCCGCCACCTGTCCGGCGACGGTGTGCTCGGCCACCCGCCTCGCTTCCAGAACCAGCACGCCCGTGCCGTTGATGCTTCCCGCAAGGGCCTCGTCACCCGCCGTGACATCCCGCGGGATGCCTTCGCCGCTGATGACGCGGGTGTCGAGTGAGGATGAGCCTTCGACGATGATCCCGTCGGCGGGCACCTTCGCGCCCGGCCTGACCCGGACACGGTCTCCCACCCTCAGGTCGCTGACCAGCACCCGCTCCTCGTTGCCGTCGGGAAGAAGGCGCCAGCATCTCCGTGGAGTGAGCCTGGCGAGGCCCGCGAGCGCGGATCGTGTTCTCCTGAAAGTCCAGTCCTCGAGGATTTCGCCAACAAGTCCGATCACGAGGACCTCGGCGGCCACCAGCGGTTCGCGAAGCAGGATCGCGGCCAGCACCGCGATCGCCACGGCGAGGTCGGCCCCGACCCGGCCTTGCAGCAACGCCTCGAGGGAGCCGTAGAGGGTTCGGGCACCGCCAATGACGGCGGCGGCGAGGGACAGGCGGATGCCCCAGATTTCATTGGGCCAACGGGGAAGGCCGACACCCCAGGGCCCGAGCCAATCCACCAGGGCGGGCCACAGGTCGGCCGCGAGCAACAGGCCGAGGAACACCGCGACGGCGTACAGGCCTGCCGGACTCTCGTCCCGCAGTTGCGAATCGGCGTGGGAGATCTCGCGATGCATCAGGGTGATCCGGCGGTGCGGAACCAAATGGTAAATTAGCGAAGATCAGTCCGTTCCGGGAGAAAATCGCAAGAAAATTCCGGTGCCGGACCCAGTGATTCCATGAATTGATCCAACAGTCGCCGGGAGACCCGGGGAACCACCACCACATGGGCGGCCCCGCCTTCCACATGAAGTTGCCAGCGTTGGCACAGGTGGTCGGCGGGCTTCGGGAAGACCACGGTGGCCGAGTGGGGGTGGCGCAAGGCGGGCCAACCGGCCTCGCGCAGGGATGCGGCCAACCAACGGGCGTTTTCAAGGCATTGGCGGGCTTCCCCCAACAGCCGTTCCCTCGGCCAACGGCACAGGGCCAGCCAGAGCGCTCCCGCGGCCAGGCCGGCCCGTGAGCCGGAAAGGGTGATGTCGGGGCCGCCCAGGTAGCCAGGCGAGGAGTGATCCCACGAGAAGGCCCCGTCGAGCCAGACGGATATGCCGCACGGAACGGGCACCCCCAGCATCTTGTGGCCGCTGACGGAAAAGCTGTGGCCGCCCGAGGCCAGGTTCCAATCCGACGCCCCCGTGTGCGGCAAGAGAAAACCGGCAAGGGCGGCATCGATGTGAAGGCGGTGCCTTCCCGGATGTGATGCCTCGAGGGCCCGCGCCATGGGACCGACAGGGTCGACGGCGCCCAGGAAGGTTGTTCCGCAGGTGGCGACGGCCAGGCAGGGATGGTCGGGCCGGGCGGAGAGGATCGAGGCCAAGGCCGGAATGTCGAGGGCGCCGGACGATCCCGATGGAACGGGAATGTGGTCGAGGTCGAGGATTTTGGCCGCCTTGGAAACGCAGCCATGGGCCTGGTCGGAGGCGACGACGAACGGACGGATTCCCGTGACGGCGCGCAGCGTGTCCCGGCCGGCCGCCAGCGCGTGCACGACCGATTCGGTGCTGCCCGAGGTGACATAGCCGCGGCATTTTTCGGGATCGGCGCCCGCGACCCGGGCCACGGCGCGGACAACTTCCCTCTCGAGGTCGTGCGCGTGCGTGGCCGAACGGGAAGGCGAGAACGGATCGCCCAGGTTGTTCAAGGGAAGCGCCAGCAGGTCGGCGAGTTCCCCGGTCGTGAAGCCGTGGTGGCTGGGATAGCCGAGGCACTCGGCGCTCCTGACGGAGAGGCCCTTGAGCCAGCCAAGGGGCCAAGGCTCGCCGCTGCCGGGCGGTACTGACACTCAGCCCCCCGCGACCGTGACGGTCTTCACCTCGGTGTAAAGCTGAAGGGCGTACTCGCCAAGCTCGCGCCCGATTCCGGACATCTTGAATCCGCCAAAGGGGGCCGCCGCGTCGAAGACATCGTAGCAGTTCACCCAAACCGTGCCGGCGCGGAGTTCATGCGCGATCCGGTTCGCCTTGCGGATGTCCCGGGTCCAAACGGCGGCGGCGAGCCCGAACATCGTCTCGTTTCCGCGGCGGATCACCTCGTCGATGTCCTTGAAGGAAAGCACATTCATGACGGGCCCGAAGATTTCCTCGCGGGCGATGGTCATGTCGTCCCGGACCTGGTCGAAGACGGTCGGCTCGACGAAGAAACCGTCGCCCTGGGGGGCCTTCCCGCCGGTGAGCAGGCGGGCTCCCTCGCGCTGGCCGGCGCCGATGTATCGGAGGACGCGTTCCTGCTGTTCGCGGGAAACCTGCGGCCCCTGGGTGGTGCCCGGGTGGAACGGGTCTCCCACGCGGGACGATTTCGACCTTTCCACCAGGCGCGCGACCACCTCGTCGTGAACCTTCTCCTCCACGAAGAGCCTGCTGCCGGCGCAGCAGCATTGACCCTGGTTGAAGAACAGGCCGAAGTGGGCGCCCTCGATGGCGGCGTCCAGGTCGGCGTCGGCGAAGATGATGTTGGGGCTCTTGCCGCCCAATTCCAGGCTCACCCGCTTGAGGTTGGAGCGGGCCGCCGCCTCCATCACCAGCCTGCCGGTCGTGTGCTCGCCCGTGAAGGCGACCTTGTCGACATCCATGTGCCCGGTGAGCGCGGCGCCGGCGGTGGGCCCGAAGCCGGGCACCACATTGATGACGCCATCGGGAACGCCCGCTTCCTGCGCCAACCTGGCGACCCTCAAGGCCGTCAGCGGCGTCTGCTCGGCCGGCTTGAGCACGAGCGTGCAACCGGCGGCGAGGGCCGGCCCCCACTTCCAGGCCTGCATCAGCAGCGGGAAGTTCCAGGGGATCACCTGCCCGACCACGCCCACCGGCTCATGCCGTGTGTAGCAGAAATAGTCGCCTTCGACGGGGATGGTCCTGCCCTGGATCTTGTCGGCCCAGCCGGCGTAGTACCGGTAGCACTTGATGGTGAGAGGCAGGTCGGCGGCGAGGGAATCGCGGACCGGCTTGCCATTGTCAAGCGACTCGAGCGCCGCGAGTTCCTCCTTGTGCGACTCGACGAGGTCGGCCAGGCGATAGAGGATCCGCCCGCGCTCCGAGGCGCTCATCCGCCGCCATGGCCCCGCGTCGAAGGCGGATCGCGCCGCGGCCACCGCGAGGTCGATGTCGGCCTTGTCGCCCTCGGCGACATCGCAGATCTTCCCGCCGGTTGACGGATCGAAAGTCTCGAAGGTCTTGCCAGAAACGCTGGGCCGCCACTTTCCGCCGATGAGCATTTGCTGCGCGGGAACCAGTGCCGGCTTGGGGGGAAGGCTTTTTGTCGTCATGGCGTGTTCGCCTCGCGTGTCGGGGAGAAGGATGGGCGCACGGAAATTCTCCGGACAGGCGCCTGCCCGGTCAAGCGCCCGCGCGGCGCTGGCGAGGGGCGACCGGCCTGGCTGGAGCCGGGTAGACGCGATCCTGGGCCTGCTGGCAGATGCGAGCCGCGACCGCCATCTTCAGGAAGCCCACGCCCGAGCGGTACATGAACAAGGAGAGGATTCCGAGCGCCCCGCCGCCGATCACCTGCCGGTTCACGATCAGCCCCAGGGCCACGAAGAACGCGTAAAGGCTTGCGAGGGTCAGCAGCCAACCCAGGATCTCTCGAATCCAACCGCTCAGGCCGATCATGCGCCCGCCCTCCTACGCGATAATATCCGCCACCTGCGCTCGGCGCCTCGCCTGGTGCCGACCCTCATCCAAGTGAGCCACCGATGGATGGCGCCCATTTCGACCGCCCCTTCCCGCCAGGCCGCCTCCTGGGCCACCAGGCCGGCCTCGAGCACCGGCATGGCGTTCCAGTGGAGGTAGCTTGTGACGGTTCTCACCGCCAGGAACACCAGCAGGAACCCGCCGCCCAAGCTGGCAAGGCGGACCCTCAGGAGCGCCGAGTAGCCGGCTTGCTCGCCCAGGAAAGCCGCTTCAAAAATGATCACCACAAGGATGCCGGCTCCCAAGCCGAGGACACCGATCGCCGACCACTCGCGCCCCTCGGCAAGGGGCATCGACCTTGGCAAAGGCGAGGGCCCCGTCCGGCCCGAGGGCCCTGGAAACGGATCCGACTTGGCCATGGCCAGGTGAGCGATTTCCCTGAATCCGCTGATCCAGCAGGTTCCGATCGCCAGCCAGAGCAGGATGGAGGCCAATTCATCCGACTGAAGGTCGATGAGGCTGGCTTCCCCGAGACGGCCGCGGCGGACCGGCGCCCCGAGCAACGCATCGAACCATTCCTCGGGTCCGACTCCCGTCGTCTCCAACAGCAGGCAGACGGGCAGGCATGCGAAAAAGAAGCCCGGAGCAACGGGAAGGGGCAGGAATCCAGCCAGTGCCAGCACCGCCGGAGGAACCAGCATCCATGTCGTTCGTCCCGTGAATTGAAGAAGCACGAGCAGGGCCAGGGCCCATCCCAGGGCGGGGACGAAAACGGGACGGGCTTGCGCCGGTTTGGCCTGGCTCATGGAGTCCTCCCCGACATGCGGCGAACAGAGGTGATGAGCCTGGCCACTTCGCCCTTGGCGAGTCCGGTCCGCGTGAGGATGACGGGAACCCGCAGGCGCGCCATGGCCTCCACCAGTTGGCTGACGCCGGCGCGCTCGGGTCCCTCATCGAGGATGACCACGAGTTGGTGCCTTCGCGCCCTGACAAGCCTCGCGGCTGAAACAAGCACCTCCAGCCTCGCGGGGAGGCCAGAGCTGTCGGTGAGCAGGAAATGGCATTCGGGGTCGCGGGCCCGCGCGGCGGCGGCGCGCACCGCCCTCGCGATGCGCTCCGCCCGGGCCCGTGAGAAGGTGGTGAGCGGAGGGGGGGGAGGCACCGGCAGGAATCGGTCGCGGCGGTGCTCGGCGAGAAATGAGCGCAGTCGGGTCGCCAGCAGGGTGTCGTCCTCGAGCAAGGCGTCCACCAGGGCCGGATCGCCGCCTTGCCGCGCCGCGAGGACGGAGGCGAGGCGCTTGCGCTCCCTGAACCTGAGGGTGTGGTGGGCGGTCACGGTTCGGGCGAGTGCCCAAAGGATGGGCCCCGACCATGTCGCCGCCATGCACAGCCAGGGGCTTGCCATGGCATAGGCCGCGACAAGGATCGCGGGTGGAGCCAGCCAGACATATCCCCGGTTTCGGAAAATCCAGCCTGTCCAGCCGCCGTGGCGCGAGAACCCCGGCCGGCCCGGGCCGATCATGAGCCTGTTCCACCCGGGCAGGAGATCCGGGGAGCCGTAAAGCTCGGGATAAATCTCCATGGCCAGCTTCGCGGCAGGTTCGAAGAGCGGCCAGGGATCCTCGTCCACCGGCGGCTGGTCGGCCGGCACGGAGGATTCCCTGGCCAGGCGCTGGAGCATCCGGAGCGAGTGGCGGCCTCCGCGGTTGGGCCTTTCAACCGAAGCCTCGATCTCGCTCGTGATGATCATGCCGACGGGGTCGCGAAGCTCGTCGCACGCCTCCAGTATTTCGGCCGCGGCCATTGAAAGGCGGCAGAAGGCGGAACCGCCCGGCTGCCATCGCCGGACCGGAGTGGTGGCGTCGATGATCACCTGGCAGCGGACCGGGACCTCGTTCTCGAATTCCTTGACCAGCACCCGGTCGCGGCGGGCCGATTGCTTCCAGGCGATCCAACGCGGTGAATCACCGATCCGGTAGTCACGGATGTCAAGGATCTCCGCGCTTCCGCCGGGCTTGCGGTGCCTGTGTCCACCGGGCGGGGGCATCAGGTTGGCGCGCTTGACCCCCGTGCCATCGCCATCGCCGGTGGCGCCCGCGGGCAGAACGGGATATTCGGCGCCGTCGCGAAGGAACATCACCGACGCCACCAGTCCCAGGCTGTCGGCGACCGTGAGGCGGAGTCCCTCGAAGCGGGCCACGCCGGGGAGGGGGAAATCCAGCGGCCACTGCGCGGCGAGTTCGCCGCCGGCGGGCAAGGCACCCTCGACTCCCGGCCACCAACCCGGCGGCCCGTTCCAGGCGCCGTCGTCGGGAACGCGGTCCTCGAGGCGGACAAGCGGCCAGCCGATCCTTCCCCGGTGGCGAAGGCGCACCTTCACGACAACCCTGCGGCCGGCGCGCAGCATGCGGACCGCGCCGCCCCGGTCGGCCACCTCGCGGGTCATCGACACCACCGCCGGGAAGCCCGCGCAGCCAAGCCGCAGCCGCACCCAGGACGCCAGCAGCCATGCAAGGCCCATGAACCCCAGGAACGAAATCCCCTCGAGGCGAAGCAGCAGGCCAAGCCCCGTGGCCCACGAGGAATGGAACAGCCACCACCATCCGCGGGTCGTCAGCATGGCGTGGTTCGTCCGTGGCGGATCATGATTCCGTGAGAACCGGAACCTGGTCGAGCAGGTCCTGCACGATGTCCCGCGTGCGGCGGCCCTCGATTTCGGCCTCGGGCCTGAGGATGAGGCGATGGCCGAGAACCGGTTGGGCCACCGCCTGGACATCGAGGTGGGTGAAGTATCCTCGTCCGGAGAGAAGGGCGTGGGCCCGGCTGCACCGGAGGAGGCAGAGGGCGCCGCGCGGACTCGCGCCGAGCATCAGGTCGGGGTGCTCGCGGCTGGCCAGGGCCAGGTCGACGATGTACTCGAACAGCGCGGGTTCCCCGTGCACCCGGGGGCATAGGGCCTGGAGGCGGCCGATCGACGCGGCGTCGAGAATCCTGGCAGGGATGGCGGGGGCGCGGCTCAGCAGGCGCAGCATGTCCACTTCCCGTTCCCGGCCCGGGTAGCCCATTTCAATCCGGACGAGGAAGCGGTCGAGTTGCGCCTCAGGCAACTTGTAGACGCCCTCCTGCTCGACGGGATTCTGGGTCGCCAAAACCATGAACGGCCCGGGCAGGGGCATCGATTCCCCCTCGAGGGTCACCTGGCCTTCCTGCATCGCCTCGAGCAGCGCCGCCTGGGTCTTGGCGGGAGCCCGGTTGATTTCGTCGGCCAGGAGCACCTGGCAGAAAACCGGACCTTTGCGAAGGACGAAGTCGCCTGACTTGCGGTCGAGGATGCTGGTGCCGGTGATGTCGGACGGCATCAGGTCGGGCGTGAACTGGATCCTCTGGAAATCGAGCCCCAGGATGCTGGCGAACGCCTTGGAAAGCGTCGTCTTGGCGACTCCCGGCACGCCCTCTAGAAGGGCATGTCCCCCCGCCATCATCGTCATCAGGATCTGGTCGACGGCGGTTTCCATGCCGACGACGCACCCGGAAACGCCGTCCTGAACCCGACCGCGCATGGTGGCGGCCTCGCGGCAGACCTCATCGGGCAGCGGCGCCGGTTTTTCAGCCGTCGCCCGATCCCATTCCTCTAGGTTGTCAATGTTGCTCATGTGCGGATCACCCGACTCCCCCAGCTTCGCAACCGGCTGACGGTTTGCCTCATGTACTCGCCCGCCCGGCGCCAGGCTGACGCTTTGGGAGCGGCGGGCTTTGCCGGAACGGCCATGGCGGGGAAACGGCTCCGTGCCGTGGAACCCGCCAGGAACCTGATGATCAATCCGATGAAACCGACGACTCCCAAGGCGCCCAGGAACTCGATCCAGCCGCGGTTGCCAATCCTCGCGGTCATCTGGTTGAGGGCGTCGCGGTCATCAAGGTCGGCAAGGCCCTTTTCCACTCCCTGAACAAGGCCTTCAGCGCCCTTGTACAAGGCCTCGAGCAGCTTTTCAGGCGGCGGAATCGGCACGGGTGGAATCATGAGCGGTGGCATGAACGGCTTCTGGATGATTTCACCCTCCACGATCAGCAGCACTCGTTTGCGCGTTCCTTCCGGTCCTTCACGGGCCCATTCAACCACATTGAAGGCGAACGGGAGGTTGTCCGGAGCCTGCAGCATGAGATTCGAGAACAGGCCCGTGTCCCCCAGCAGGGCCGCCCGGCCCTTCTCAACCTCGGCGGAAGCCGCCAAGAGGTCGGAGGGAACAAGGCCGTCGCGGACGACCCGACCGGCGAAGCCCGCCGCTTCCCGGCCGACGCGCGCGCGCATGAGCACGGTGGGGCGATTGGTGGCCGGACGGTATTCCTTGCCTTGCCTGAAAAACCAGGGGTGGCCAGGCACCCCCTTGGCGAGCGGGCAGGCGGCCTGCCCGCCATAGGCGTGTTCGGGATTGTCGGGAGACTCGGCGCGTGCCTCGATTGTCGTGGGAATGGCGCCGACGAGGGAATCCAGCGCGGATCGCAGCCTTCGCGGAGCGCTGTTTTCCGTCGCGATGACCACGGCTCCGCCATTCCTGACGAACGGCCTGATATCAGCGACATCCAGCATGTCCGCCGGTCCAAGGCAGAAAATCATCGTGGACGCCGGATGTTCCATCGCGTCTTCCAGGCTGGAAAGGAACTCCGGGGCGCCGCCTTGCCAGCCGGGAAACGCCAGGACATAGCTGAACCACTCATGCCCCGCCGCCGGGATCGTCACAACCGGCGCCTCGGCATCATCCGCGGGCGCGCCGCCGGCAAGCAGGATTATCAAGAGCCAGGCGGAAATCATGCCGGCCGCCCAGCCGAGATCACTTCCAAGGCCATCCTGCCCCGCGCGACCTCATTCGGTTCGGGGTGCCAGGTTACGGGAAGATATCGCCATCTTTCGTAAAGCCCCGTCAAGGTGTTCAGGGCCTCGCGGTGGGGGGCGGAGGGAAACATGCCTGAAAGTTCCGCCTCGATGTGCCTGATGTTGCGGAAACGCGCGGAGGGGCCGAGCATTCGCAGCGCTTCCCTTTCGAACAATTGAACCAGCGTGGCGATATCGTCCACATGGGCCAGCGAGCCAGCCGAGGCCCGGGGTTCCCGCCGCGCCAGCATGGCGAGCTTGTCGCGCCACAGGTAGGCGAGGATGGCCAGCACCGGAACAAGCACCGCGAGCATCCACAACATGGCGTTCTCGCGGCTCATCACCGGGGTGCCCAGCGAAATGGAGGGAAGGGTTGGAATCGAAGCTGTCGGAATGCGCGGAATCTTCAGCGCGGGCAAGTTCTTGAGAAATCCCAGGTGCGGCTTCATCCAATCAAATGTCGAAACCACCCACGGGGGAGACCAGTCGCGCCACTTGCCGGGGGTGAACTTCGACCAGTCAACCTTTGAGGCCCAATCCGCCAGGTTGCCGTTGAGGCCGGGGGCCGGCAAGGCCTTGAGCCAGCTTGTGACTTGCATGACCTGATCATGGTTCAGGCCGAGTTTCTTGAGGAATTCCCCAAGTTTGCCCAACTCCTCAAGAGAAAGGTTCAGCGCCTTGCCGGCGAC
>JAGWVO010000067.1 GCA_018970845.1 Planctomycetota bacterium | reverse complement strand
CCGCGCGTGCGCATGAACCAGCCGTCCTTGGCGAACGCGTCGGTGACGCGCGTGGCGTAGGCCCAGGCCGAGCTCATCCACTGGTATTTGTCGTGGTCCTTGCCGTCGACATTCTCCTCGAAGTTGAACTCCTCGACGGGGGAGGACTTGGCTCCGTAGGGAAGCCGCGCCAGAACCCGGGGCATGGTCAGGGAGACATACCTGGAGTCTTCCGACTCGCGGAACGACTTCCAACTGGCGTACTCGACCGAGTCGAAGATCTTGGCCAGGTCGCGGGGCTGGGAAAGCTCCGTGAACGAGTCCAGGTTGAACATCTTCGGGCTTGCCGCGGCGACGAAAGGAGCGTGGGAAGCGGCAGCCACCTGCGAGGTGAACTTGAGGAGGCTGATGTCCTCGGCGGTGCGGCCGAACTCATAGTCTCCCACGAGCATGCCATAGGGCTGGCCGCCCAACTGGCCGTATTCTTCCTCGTAGACCTTCTTGAAAAGCGCCGACTGGTCGAACTCCGAAGCCTTCTCAAGGTCCTTCAACAGGTCTTTCTTGTTGACATTGAGAACCTTGATCTTGAGGTTCTCGCCCGTCTCGGAGTTGCTGACGAGGTACTTCAGGCCGCGCCAGGTTCCCTCGAGCTTCTGGTAGTCGGGGTGGTGGATCACCTCGTTGAGCTGGGCGGAAAGGCGCTGGTCGATCTGGGAGATCCAGTGCTTGATGTTCTTCTCGACATCCTTCGAGACCACTTGGCCCGGTTGCACCACGCGGTCGAGGAACTGCTTGAAGTAGTCCTTGACACGGTCGGCTTCGGCCTGGTCCTGGGGACGGGTCGCCTTGATGACCTGGTCTAGGATGGACGGGCCCGCCGAAGTGGTCGTGGCCGCCGCCGCGGCGGCCTGTTGCTGGGGATCGCTGCTCACTTGGATTCTCCTCCTTCGGGGGCGACGCCCATTTCCTTGGCCAAGGCAGCGGCCTTCTCGGTGCTGCCAAGGACATCGGAAAGAAGCTGCTCGAGTTTGTCGTTGCCTTCCATCTTGTTGAGCAACTGGCTGAGCCGCTGCCGCATCTCAAGGAGTTCCTTGAGGGGACCGACTTGCTCGGCGATCTTCGCAGGGCTGAAGTCATCCATGTTCTTGAAGTTGAGTTCGACAGCCAGTTGGCTGTTTTCATTCGTCAGCTTGTTGTCGACGCGGAAGGCCAGGCGTGGCGCCGACCGGGCCAGGACATCATCAAAGTTGTCGCGGTCGATGTTGACGAACTTCCTGTCCTTCACGGCCTTGAGGGGATCCTTGGGCTGGCCGGAAAGGTCGGCCATCACCCCGACAACGAACGGCAACTCAACCTTCTGGAGCGCGCCATTCGTCTCGACATCGTAGGTTATTTGAACCCTGGGCCGGCGAACCCGGTCCAACTTGTGCTGCAAACTGTCGCTAGGCATGGATTCCCCCGGTTCGTGAAAACAACTTGAACCTTTTGGTTAAAATAAAGAATTTCAGATTGAATGGAATAGGAGAGAGGGCGTTTTATTCACATTCAACCAATTTTAACAATAAGGTTTTCCGGTTCTGAGCAGGATCCGGCCGCCTTGATCGCCGGCCCAAAACAGGCGAGGCTCGGCCGCCCAAAATCACAAGATTGAACCGAGCGGAGGAGGAGGGATTCGAACCCTCGGTGGGATTTCTCCCACACCGGTTTTCAAGACCGGAGCAATCGGCCACTCTGCCACCCCTCCGACACAATCACCTTATCCGCGGAAGCGACCGCGGGGAAGATTGGACCGGTGCCCTGGGCACCCTCCCCCATTGAAACTGCCAACACGGATTCGTTGGAGGCATGGCTAGGGCTTGAGGATGAGAATATCCGCCGACCCCAGGGGAAGCGTCAGATGGACGCCGTCGTCCTTTTTGCCAAAGGCCACGACTCCACGGTTCACGCTCCGGATTTCCTTGACGGCGAATGGGACGCGGATCGTCATCGCCAGTTCCGGCACCTCCGCGCCCGTCCAGTTGAGAACCGTGACCGCGGCGCCCTTGTCGGAAAGCAGGATGGGGGTCTCGACAAGGGCCTTGTCCACTTGGACGGGAGGCGTCACCCCGGCGCGCCTCACGGGGGAAACAATGCATTCACGGATCGCCGGGGAGAATCCCACGGGCAGGCGGTCGGCCACGCCCGTGGATGATTTCCAGTAGGAGATGCCGGGAAACCAGGGAAAGTGAATGGCGAATCCCTTGCCGATGGGGCGTTCGATCATGAGAGGGGCCCCATCCTGGGACCTCAGGCTGACGCCTTCCGGCGAGCCGTTGAAGCGCCCCAAGGGTCCCGTGATCGTGAAGGTGCCCGACGGGTGGGCGCAGGAACCCGACGCGGGAAGCGATTTGGCATCCGCAACGATGAGCCGTTCCCGTGGTTCCTCCCTGAACCCGAAGGCATCCGAGAGCAGGGTGCACGGTTCGCCATAGCGGTCGCCCATACCCGCGCCCGTCACGGTCGCCACGATGCCGCCCGAGGCCGTCCATTCGGCGATGGCCTTCTGCCCCTCGGCGGGAATGTCGGGTTCGGTGATGTAGACGACCTTGTAAGGCGAAAGGCCCGCCTTGGTGAGATCGTCCTCCGAAACGAAGTCGACGGGAATGTTGGCGTGCTGGAGGGCGAGGTAGAGGTCGAACACCTCGGCCATGTAGTCGACCGTGGCCCTGTTGAGCTGGTTGTTCGTCGCGTCACTGATCCCCTTGGCGACCACCTGGGACTTCGCGTCCCACGCCTGGGCGCTGCGCGGGGCGAGTATGGCGACGGAAGCGTTCGGTCGCCGGCCAGGCCAAATCACTTCCTCGGCGGCTCCGAGCATCGAGTGGGCGCGTGCCATGGCGGGAAGGACCTCCGCCCGTTCGGAATAACAGTTCCCCGGAAAGTTGTATTCGGGCCCGAAGACAAAGTACTTGATCGCCTTGCCGCCGCTTCCAGCGACGCAAAGGATCTTCTGCAGGATGCCATCCTTCCTGTCGCCGGCGGTGCGGGGAATGACATATCCGCCAAACTCCACCCCGCCCCTTTCCGCGGCGGAGCGCAATTTGGAGCAGTAAAAAGACCATTGGTAGGCTTGCGCGTCGCTAAACCAGTCCTCGGTCCAGAGCATGGTGCCTCCACGCAGTTTGGCGAATTCAAACCAGTCGTGGCCGCCCATGGCGGCGTCGGGGCTTTGCTTGTCGCGGTTGTTGGCGACCGGCCCGGGCACGAAAAACCGGCCGCTGAAGAAGTTCCAGTTCGTGAAGATCGGCATTCCCGGGCGGAACGCCTCCTCAAGGGCGCGGGTTGAATCGGCGAAGTAACGCGCCGACTCGCGCGCGAAGAAGCGGGCCGTCCAGTAAAACAGCTTTTTTCCAGCGGGGTTGCCCGACTGGCTTCGTCCGGCGGGGGTGGCCTCCTGCCACGACTTCAGGCCGAAATCGGAGGGCGACAGGCCTGTTTCCTTGAGGTACTCGCGGAAGCGTTCCATGCCCCTGGGGCTGCCGGCAAGCTGAGTGAATGCCTGCGGATAGTACCAACCCGGCTCATCTGAAAGGGCGAAGACGGCCATGTCCTCGGGAGAATATCCCGCGTCGCGGTATGGCTTGGCCTGCTTCTGGGCCCAGGCTTTCAATGAGGACTCGTCGTTGCCCGGCGCGAAGTCGAAGGCGTACCCCGGTGGACTGTAAACGGCCCATGAGGTTCGCCTTTGGCCGGTCTTCAGCAGGAGATCCCGGATGCGCGCCGAGGGGGGCAGCATGATGGCGCTGAACCCCGCGCGGTTCAGTTGGCCGATCCCTTCGTCCCATGCCACGCGGTCATCGTCGCCGCCGATGAACCTGTCGACAATGGGAAAGGCCTTGGGGGTTTTGGCTTTTGAAAGGTCGACCGATTCGAGGTGCTTCCAATAGCGCTTGTTGTAAGTGGCCATCGTCGCGGCCCGCGGGGCGGCGTTCTCGTCCTTCCAAACCATGATCCCGAGGTTCGGCCCGAACAACTCGCCGGCCAGGGGGATAGGCTCACCCCGATCGTCGAACTTGAGTTCGGCCTCGATTCGCGCGGGGTCGGCAACTCCCGTGACAGACAGCCTCACCACCAGGGGAAAACCGCGCATGTAGGAAGCCGGGTATCCCTTGAGGATTGCCGCGACCTGCGGCTTGCCGAAGGCGAGCCAGTCGCTCCAGCCACCATCTTGGGTTGTCACGCGAGCCGACTCGATTCCGGACCATTGGAGGCGGAATTCCTTGCCTTGTGGCTTCATGCCGCCCGAGGAGACGATCCTCGCACGGGCCTTGAATGTCGGCACCTGGTCGGGCTTGAGCTGGGCAATCGCCGTCGCCGGGCCCATGCTGGCAGCCCATAAGACCAGAGCGGCGGCGCACCGGAGCCAAGAGCCGCCAAGGCCATTCCCATGTCTCATGATTGGCACTCCCGGAGAATTGAACGGCCGAAACCGGGGCGAGGCGGGCCCCGGTCCAAGGATCAACGATATTCCTTGTAAGGCGGGTCCCAAACCCATGGAAGCACTTTCGCGCGCTTGGCATAGGCTTCCCAGCGGCCGACCAGGGCGCGCAGGCGCTCCGGTTGGGCGCCCGCCAGGTTGGTCGCTTCCACGCGATCGCCCTTGAGGTTGTACAGTTCCCATTCTCCAGCGGGGCCGTTGGCGACGGCCTTCCAGTCGCCAATGGCCACGGCCCGGTTGCCTTCGTGTTCCCAAAACAGGGCCCTATCCGGCAGGCCCTTGCCCTGGAAAACCGGCAGCAGGCTGGCGCCTTCCAGCGGAGGCGCACCGGCCGGGTAGGTGGCGCCGGCAGCCTCCACGCAGGTGGCCATGATGTCGATGAGGTGGCCGGGAGTGCTCCGCAGTTCGCCCTTGGCCTTGATCCCCCGGGGCCAATGGGCGATGAGCGGCGTGCTGATTCCCCCCTCATGAACCCAATGCTTGTATTCCCTGAAGGGCGTGTTCCCCACGGCGGCCCAACCCTTGCCGTAACCGAGGTAGGTGTCGGCGGGGCCCGGCATCACGGATGGGCCCTGCCGCACGGGAAACCCGTCCCGCGTCTGGATGGGAACCAGCGCGCCGGGAAGGGCCTCGGGCTTGCGGGGAGGAAGCGTGGGCTTGGCCGGACGGGGGCCGTCGAGCCTCAGCGGCAGTTTCCTGCGGCCCTGTTCCTCGGCGCAGGCGCCGTTGTCCTGCATGTAAAGCACCAGGGTGTTGTCGAGGGATCCGCCGGCTTTCAGCCTGTCGACGATTCGTCCGATTCCCATGTCCATCCGCTCGAGCATGGCGGCGTACACCTCCATGCACGCTTCCTCGCGTTCCTTGTTGGCCACGGAATCCCATGCGATGGGAAGCGGCGCGGGTTTCTGGTCGGGATCGATGATGCCCAGGGCGCGGGCCTTTGCCAGGCGGGCGCTGGAAACGGCCTCATAGCCCGCCTTGTACCGGCCCTTGTGTCGGGCGATGTCCTCGGGCAGGGCGTGAAGTGGCCAGTGCGCCGCGGTGTAGGAGACATAAAGGAAGAACGGCTTGCCGGGGTGTTCCCGGTGGTGCGAGTCGATGCTCCGCACGGCGTGGTCGGTGATCGCGTCGGTGAGGTAGAAGGTTTCGGGCTTATAATCGGGATCCGCGAAAGGGGAAATAAGCCGGTTGTCGCGGCAGAGGGTCCAGGGGTCGAAGTAGCTTCCGCCTCCCGAGATGATGCCATAAAACGACTGGAAGCCCCGCTGGAGCGGCCAATTGTGCCTTGGCCCGTTCTGCGTGACGCTGTTGCAGACATGCCACTTCCCGACGGCGTAATTGCGGTATCCGGCGGGGCCCAGCACCTCGGCGATGGTGCGGCAGTCGGGCGAAAGGTCGCCCGCGAAGCCGGGGTTCTTGCCCCCGTGGTCGTTGCCTGTCATGTGTCCCATTCCCGCCTGATGGGGGTAAAGGCCGGTGAGCAGGCTGGCCCGGGTGGGGCAGCAGCGGGCGGTGTTGTAAAAGCGGGTGAGGCGAACGCCGTTTTTGGCCAGGGAGTCGAGGTTGGGGGTGGGAATCTCGCCGCCGTAGCATCCGAGGTCGCTGAAGCCGACATCATCGGAAAGGATCACCACGACATTCGGCCGCTGGGGGGCGCCATTCGCCCATGCCGCCCGCGTGGCGGCCAGCGCCAGGGCCAGGAAGCCGATGAGGCAAGAGTGACGGGTCGTCATCCGGGCTTCCTTCCCATGAGGATGAATTCTTCGCGGCTCAGGACGCCATCCTTGTCGGAGTCGAATTGAATGAACCTTGCCGGCGCCTTGTCAGGGTCGGGTTGGTTGGCGAGGAACTCGGCCCGCGTCAACTTGCCGTCGTTGTTGGCGTCCTTGCGCTTGAAAAGCTCGGCGCGGTCGATGGGGTTGCCCGCCGCGGACCGGACTTGCGCCCTGGGTTCGGGGTGGGCGGCGAGCATGGCCTTCAGGCGGTTCAGAACCGCCTTGTCCTTGCCGGCGATATTGCGGGTTTCCAGGGGATCGTTCGCGTAGTCGTAAAGCTCGTAAGTGGCCTCGCCCGATGGCGCGCCAACCGGCTTCCATTCCACAAGCCTGTGCGTTTCGGTGCGGATGGCGCGACCCAGCCGTTGGCCCCTCGGGTAGACATGGATGACGCTTTCGCGGGCCTTGGCCGCGGGGTCGGCGAGAACCTTCGCGAAGCTGGATCCATCGAGGCCCGGTGGCGCCCCGATGCCCGCCAGTTCGCACAGGGTTGGGTAGATGTCCACGGTTTCCACAAGAGCCTTGGTGGCGGCGGGCCTGGTGATTCCGGGCGCCGCCACGATCAGCGGGATTCTCGTGGCCTGTTCGTAATTGGTGTGCTTGCACCACATGCCGTGGTCGCCCAGGTGCCAGCCATGGTCGCCCCAAAGGACGACGATGGTCTTGTCCTCAAGGCCCGTTTCCCTCAGGGTTGCCAACACCTTTCCAAGCTGGGCATCCATGTAGCTTGCCGCGGCATAGTAGCCGTGGATCAGTTTCCTCTGGACGGATTCGGCAATGGCGTCCTTGGCCGGCATGTCCTTGTAGTTGCGCAGTTCGCCGCCGAATTGCGGCGCCCAAGATGGCGCCCCCTCGGGCGGCACGCGGACTGGCGCGAGTTGGAACTTGGCCGGATCGTGCATGTTCCAATACTTCCTGGGGGCGCAGAACGGCAGGTGGGGCTTCAGGAAACCCACGGCCATGAGGAAAGGCTGGTCGGGCCTGGCCGCCGCGGCCTTCAGGCGCGCCACGGCCTCCCGGGAGATGACGCCGTCGCCATAGGCGTCGTCGGGGACATCGGCGTTTTCCCATGCCGGGCCCTTCGGCATGTCCTTGGGATTCATGTTTTCAAAGAGGGCTCCTTCGCGGGTCTGCGACAACCGGTTTTCCGGCAGGGCGTAGCCGACCGTCTTGGCCTGGAAATGGGGGACCGACCAGGAGGCGGCATCCTCATGGTTGCCATGGCCGACATGGAACACCTTTCCCATGGCTTCGGTGCGATAGCCCGCCGCCTTGAACCGCTGCGGCAGGGTGACGGCATCGGGGGCGGCCTTGCGGAAGTTCGTGGCCAGGTCGTAGATGCCGAGCGTCTGGGGCCTCTTGCCGACCAGCAGGGAATTGCGCGAGGGCGAGCAGACGGCCTGGTTGCAGTAGGCCGCCTCGAAGCGCACCCCGCGGGCGGCCAGGGCGTCGAGGTTGGGCGTGATGGCCAGCTTGTCGCCGAAGCAACCCAGCGCCGGCTTGAGGTCGTCGACGCACACCAGCAGCACATGGGGGCGGTTGGCCGAGGCCACGAGGGAAGCCATTCCCAAGACCCACGCGAACGGATTCATGCCACCAGTCCCCATGCTTTCCCGTTTCCCATGGCAATCATCGGCATGGGGCGGGTTTTTTCAATGCGAGAGTCAAGCTTACTCGGCGCCGTCGCTCATTTTGCGCCTCAGGGTGCTCCGGTTCATGCCAAGCCACTGCGCCGCCTTGAGCCTGTTGCCGCCCGTGCGCCGCAGGACATCGTCGATGATCGCCGGTTCGGCGATGCCCGTGAAGCGTTCCCACAGGTCGCGCGGGTCGTCGCCATGGCCGATGGCATCGTCAAGCCAGCGCCCGATGGCCTCGCGCAACTCGTCGGGGGGGGCGGCGTCGCGCCTTGATGGCGGCGGCAGATGCTCGGGGAGGACCGGGCCTCCCCTCGCCAGGATGGCGGCGTGCTCAAGGGCGTTGCGCAGTTCGCGGATGTTTCCCGCCCAGGCCCTTGCCCCAAGCGCCGCCAGGGTCTCCGCCGGAACGGGAAGGCAGCGAGGGTCGAGCCGGCGAACGATGTCCGCCGCGAGCGCGCCGATATCCTCCTTGCGGTCCCGGAGCGGAGGCAGGTGGATGCCGAACACATTGAGGCGGAAAAACAGGTCTTGGCGGAAGCGACCTTCGGCGCACAGGCGCTCAAGGTTCTGGTGGGTCGCGGCCACCACCCTTGCCTCGAGCCTTTGTTCCCGGGCCGATCCGACCGGGTTCCATGCCCCCTGCTCGAGAACCCGCAGCAGCTTCACCTGGGCCGACGGGGGAATTTCGGCGACCTCGTCGAGGAAGATGGTTCCCTTGCCGGCAAGCGCCAAAAGCCCCGGGGCCGACTGCGTGGCGCCGGTGAAGGCTCCCCGTTCATGGCCGAACAACTCGCTTTCCAGAATGCCCGGGTTGAGGGCCGCCACATGCACCGGCACGAACGGTTCGGCGGCGCGCGGGCCGTGGCGGTGGATGGCGCGAGCCACCAGTTCCTTGCCCGTGCCGCTTTCGCCCGTCACGAGTACCGTCGCGGCCGAGCCCGCGGCCAACGCGACGCGCTTGAACACCTCCTGCATGGCAGGGGATGAACCGGTCAGTTCGGGCGCTTCGGACACCCCCGCGGGCTGCCGGTTCGCCTCGGCGGCGGGAGCCCGGGACAGGGCCCGCCAGGCGCAGGCCAGGGCCACATCCAGGTCGAACGGCTTGCTGAGGTAGTCGAAGGCTCCCTCCTCCACGGCCCTCACCGCGGTTTGGAGCGTGCCATGGCCCGTCATCACCACCACGGGCGCCCCTCCGGTGAGCGACCGGAGGGCCTGCAGCACCGCGAGTCCGTCCTGCCCGGGAAGCCTGATGTCGAGGAACACGAGATTGAAGGAGATCCGGCGGGCCCGCTCGAGCGCCTCCTCGGCCGAGGCGACGGAAACGGTCTCGCGGCCGGGGCCGGCCAGCGCGCGGGAGAGCGCCCAGGCGATGGCCTCGTCATCGTCAACAATCAGGATCCGGTTCATGGCGTTGGCGCTTTGATCCTCAGCGTGAAGACTGTCTCGTCGCGGTCACGGCGCCAGCTTACATCGCCGCCATGATCCCGTGCCACCCTGCGGGCGACGGCGAGGCCCAGGCCGATGCCCTCCCGCTTGCCGCTGGCGAACGGCTCGAAAAGCCGCCCGGCCAGCCGGGGCGGCGGCCCGGGTCCGTTGTCGGCGACCGTGAATGTGGCGGAGCCATCCGGGCCCCAGGCCAGGCTCACCCGCACGAGTCCGCGGGGGCCCGCCGCCTCGACGGCATTCATGACGATGTTGAGAATCGCCATTCGCAGGGCTTCGGCGTCGGCGTGAATCGCCGGTGCCGGGATCACGGGGCGGCTCCAATCCAGCGTGATCATCGCGTGGCGGCATTTCGGGCCCGCCAGGGCCACCACATCGTCCAGCAGCGCCGCGGGATCCACGGGTTCCCTGTCCAAGCGGGGGGGCCTGGCCAAGTCCATCATCTGGCGCGATTGCAGTTCGATGAGGTCGAGTTGGCGGATGGCCACGGCGAGTTCCTCCGACATCGGTTCCCCCGCCGACTTCGCGTGGAGCTGGATGGCCAGGCGGGCTCCCGTCGCGGCGTTGCGGACCTGGTGCGCCACCCCGGCGCCCAACTGGCCCACCAGGCTCGCTCGTTCCGCGGCGCGCGATTCCTCCTCGTGCGCCCGGAGACGGCTGGCCATGGCGTTGACGGCCCGGCCGAGGTCCTCAAGTTCCGTCGTGCCCGAGGGGATGTCGATGGGAGCGAAGTCGCCATGGGCGATCCGTTCCGTCTGCCGTTTCAGCCGGGCGATCCTCCCGCCCAGGCGCGAGGCGAGCCATAGAGCCATGGCCACGCAGGGAAGGCCCGCGGCGGTACCCGCGACAATGGTGCCCGCCAAGGCGTCGCGCGCGGCGCGGTCGATCGGATCGCGGTCGACGAGAGCCGCAAGGAAATACCGGCTTTCCTTGTCGAGCGGCACCAGGCTGGCCAACCAGCGCCTGTCGGGCCAGTCGAGGTTCCCGGGTGTCGGTGCGCTCGGCAACGGCCCGCTGACCGGCAGCGTGGACAGGGCGTTGCCGGCCTCGTCCACCACGGGGATTCCGTCCGGTCCGCAAACCACGAGTTCGGCTCCCGACATGTCGCTCATGATTTCCAGCACCAGGGGCGTTCGCGGTATGGTCACGCCGGCGCACGCGGCGGCCAACCTTTTAAGCCTGAGCAGCGCTTCGGCCCGGGACTGCTGGTGTTGGCTGGCGCCCAGCCATGCCAATAGCGAAAGGAATCCCGCCAGAAGCAGGATGACGGGAGCCAGCACCTGAAAAGGCAAGCCTCGTGACATGCATTAGATGTTACCGGGAAACGGAGGCTGAAATCGCGGTGGCGCGAATTGCGCCTGCTATGGCGTGGATTTGATCAGCCTTATCCCGAAAGGGGCTCAATCCATGGGGCGTCTCGGGGCTTTCGCTTGGCATGACAAATGCTTATCAACTATGACTCAAAGCCGGAGTGATCATCCATGCCAAGGGAATCCTGCCGTCGCGCGGCGTTCACATTGATCGAACTTCTGGTGGTCATCGCCATCATCGCCGTGCTGATCGGCCTGCTGGTTCCGGCGGTGCAGAAGGTGCGCGAGGCCGCCAACCGCATGAGTTGCACCAACAACCTCAAGCAGTTGGCGCTGTCGCTGCTCAACTACGAGAGTTCCCGTGGCGAGTTTCCGATTTCCAAGCGGGTTTTCAAAAGCGCTGCTTTTCCCGAAGCCGCCCAGCGGAGCTGGATTCCCGATGTGCTTCCCTTCGTTGAGCAGGGAGCCATCATGACCAAGTTCGACCTCACCGAGAACTGGTGGATCGGCCAAAACGGCACGCTGGCGCAAACCAAGATCAAGATGCTGCAGTGCCCGACGACGCCCAACCCTGACCGCATCCAGGACAAATATGAAACCGTGCCTCCCAACAAGGTTGGCGCCGTCACCGACTACTTCGCCCCCGAGGGCATCGCCACCACCTTCAACGCCGTCGCCGGCCTGACGGGCGCCGCGGCGCTCACCGGCGACCGTTCGGGAGTGATGACGGGATGGAACCTGGCGACCGACCCCAAGCCTTCCAACCGGCTCTCGAACATTCTCGATGGCACTTCAAACACGATCATGGTCGGTGAAAACGCCGGGCGTGAGGACCTGTATCGCAACGGCAGGATGCTGGCCACGGCTTCGGCAAACAACACGGTGGCCAACTGCGTTCGGGCCCGCGGCGGCGCCTGGGCCACCAACGACAATCCGTATGAGATCGGCCAGGCCATCAACTGGTGCGGGGCGATGGCGGCCCCGGCGGTTTCAGGCAACCCGCCCACGCCGATCAAGATCAACGGTTCCAACGAGTGGGGCTACCTGTTTTCCTCGCTGCACAGCGGCGTGGCGAATGTGGCCATGGCCGATGGTTCGGTCCGTTCGCTGGCCGAGGGAATGTCGATTGCCGCCATTGGCGCTCTGGCTACCCGCGCGGGTGGTGAAATCATCCCTTGAGCGGAAGTTTCACGGGCCGACCGTTTCCGGGCTGAATCCCCGGCGCATGGTGTTTTCCGTCACCGTCCTGGCGATCATGAACTGCTGCAGATAATCCGGGCCTCCCGCCTTCGCGCCGATTCCCGAGAAGCCGTAGCCGCCGAAAGGTTGCCGGTCGACCACCGCGCCTGTCACCTTGCGGTTCACATAGAGGTTGCCCGCGCGCGCCTCGCGGGCGAATCGCCCGATCCGCGCCGGGCTTCGGGAGTGTAGTCCCGCCGTCAGCGCGAAGGGCGTGTCGTTGGCCAGAAGGATGGCCTCGTCGAAGTCGCGGTAGGGCAGTACCGCCAGCACGGGCCCGAAAACCTCGTCCCGGACAAGCGGGTCGGCCGGTGTCAGGCCGGTGAAGATGGCCGGAGCCACGAAACTCCCCTCGTCGGTCAATCGGCCCGCCGACATGCCGAGAATCTCGTTGCCCCGCTTGCGGCCCTCCCCGATGGCCGCCTCGATTCTCACCCTGGCCTCGTCGTCGATCACCGGGCCCAGCGCGAACGACGGGTTCTCCGCGGGGCCCATCGTCAGCACGCGCGCGGCGTCCGCCAATCGGGCGGTGATGGCGTCATGCATGCCCGCGGGAACCAGGAGCCTCGAGCAAGCCGAGCACTTCTGCCCCTGGTAACCGAACGCCCCGGCCAGCACCGAGCGGATGGCCTCGTCCAGGTCGGCGTCGTCGTCGATGATGACGGCGTTCTTGCCTCCCATTTCGGCAAGGACGCGCTTGAAGTGGTGCTGTCCGGGAACCAGCCGCGAGGCCCGTTCGTTGATGAGGGCTCCCACCTTGAGCGAGCCTGTGAAGGCGATCACCGATGTCTGCGGATGGCCGACCAACGCGTCCCCGACCGTTTCGCCAGGCCCCTGAGCCAGGGCGAGCGCCTCCGGTGGCACGCCCGCCTCGAGGAAAATGCCGTGCAGCAGGGCGCCCACCACCGCGGATGGCTCGGCTGGCTTGAGCACCGTGGCGCAACCGGCCGCCAATGCCGCCGCCGTCATGCCGCACGGAATGGCCAGCGGAAAGTTCCA
>JAGWVO010000600.1 GCA_018970845.1 Planctomycetota bacterium | reverse complement strand
CCCCCATTTTTCTTGACGAAATCGGGGGAATCGGAGTTTTCGGCATTTCTTTCCGGCAGGGATTGATCCGCCTTCAAAAAGCATGATCTCACGACATGAAATTCTTCTGGCCATCGGCCCGACACGCCCTTTGCCGATGAAAAGAATTGGGAAGCTTTGCTTAAAAAGGGGCGCCGGATGCTGGGAGCCGTCGAAACATCGGGCGACTTCGCCATGTTCGTGGCGCGCGTGGCATTCTCCCTGAAGCGAGGCGTACGGTGGGATGTGATGGGACCACTGCTTGTGGAAATTGGTTTCCGAAGCATTGGCGTTGTTCTCTTCACCGGATGTTTCATCGGCATGGTTCTGGCGGTGCAGGCCCACATGCAGTTGGCCGCCTATGGTGCGGCAACCCGTCTCGGGCAAATGGTGAACCTTTCGGTCATTCGTGAGTTGGGTCCCGTCCTTGCAGCCACAATGCTGGCCGGCCGGGTCGGGGGCAGCATATCCGCCGAGATCGCCACCATGAGAATGAGCGAGCAGGTGGACGCCTTGGCCTGCCTGGGGGTTTCCCCCATCCGTTACCTTGCCGTGCCCAGGTTTCTGGCCTGCCTCATTCTTGTTCCCGTGCTCACGGTTTTCGCAAATTTCATGGGAATCCTCGGTGGTGCCATCGTGGCCACTGAAATCCACGGCATTGAGCCCTACCACTATTGGCAGCATGCGAGTGAGAGCGTCGATCTTTGGGACCATTTGATGGGTTTGATCAAGGCTTTTTTCTTCGGTGGCAGCATCGGCCTTATTTCGTGCTACGTGGGTCTCAATGCCACGGGCGGTGCTCGCGGGGTTGGAATTGCCGCCACTCGCGCTTTCGTCGTTTCTTTTCTCACCATCATGGTTTGCGATTTCTTCCTGGGGCTGTTCTTTGCCCGGATCACCCCAACCATGTCGCGGTTGCTCAGCGGGGGGGGGCCATGAGCAGTGGATCAATCCCGCAATCCGACGGGCCCGCGACGATGCGGCTTGAAGGTGTTGGGGTCACCTTGGGTGACAACCAGATCCTCAGGGGAATCAACCTCAATATTTCCGCCGGACAAACATTGGTGGTGATCGGCGAAAGCGGCTGTGGCAAAAGCGTGTTCCTCAAGCTCCTCATCGGTTTGGTCAAGGCGACGGAAGGGCGGATCCTTTTTCAGGATCAGGACCTCAAGCTCCTTTCTGAAAACCGCCTCATGAAACTTCGGTTGAAATACGGGTACTTGTTTCAGAGCGGTGCGCTTTTCGACAGCCTTTCCGTTGAGGAGAATGTCGCGTTTCCAATGCGGCAGCAGGGCATTCATTCGGAAACCGCCATTCGCCAACGAGTCGGTGAAAGCCTTGAGGATGTCGGCCTGCCGCCAAGCCTTTGGACTCGAATGCCTTCGGACTTGTCAGGGGGGCAACGCAAGCGTGTCGGTTTGGCCCGTGCCCTGGTGATGCAACCCGCGATCATGCTTTATGACGAACCCACCACGGGACTTGATCCCATCATGACAGGCGTCATCAATGATCTGATTCTCAAGGTCGCGCGTTCAAGGCCCGTCACTAGCGTGGTCGTGACCCACGAGTTGCGGACCCTGGCCACGGTTGCCGACCGGGTGCTCATGCTTCGCCCACTACCGCGTCTGGAACCATGGGAACCGCAAGTGGCATTTGAAGGCACCCCATCCGAGCTGCGCCAATGCGGCTTGCCTGTCGTGAAGTCTTTCCTTGGGGGACACGGAATCGCGGAAATCACCGCTGGAGGCGATTCTTCCTTCCCCGATTTGACACACCAAGCGGAACACTCCCATGAATGAACGCAAGCTGCGGTTGCAAGTCGGTTTGATGGCGGTTGGCGCGATCGCCGTGCTCGGGACGATGATTCTCTTTTTTGGCACGGCGCCCCGCTGGTTTTCCGCGGGCACTTCCTATCTCGTGGAGTTCCCCGAGGCGCCTGGAGTCAACCCCGGGGCCCCGGTTAGGAGATCTGGTATCAAAATCGGTCAGGTCTCACGAGTTGACCTGGATGAAGAGACGGGA
>JAGWVO010000599.1 GCA_018970845.1 Planctomycetota bacterium | reverse complement strand
GGTTGGCGGGGCGGTTGGGGTGATCGGGAAATCGGTGAAGTGGGACGAGCTTCTCAAGTGCAAGTGCGACATCGACGCCACGCTCACGGAACTCATGGAAAACCGGCTCGTTTGGAACGAGGCGAGGTTCTGTTTCGCACAGGAACGCGACAAGAACCTCGGTGGAAATTCCCTGCTGCGCTCAGAGGAACGGATCGCCGCCGAGAAGCGCTACCTCAAATCGAAGTGGAAGGCGCACATGCGATTCGAGACCTATAAGAGCCAGGACCGGGTGGCGATCGATGTGACCAGAAGGCAACCGGTCGCCCTCGACCCGTGAATTGACACGGGCGCGGGTGGTGATGAAACCACTCAATTACCTTCTTGCCCGGCTGAAGGAGCCGAGCAGCTACCGTGGCCTTGCGATTCTTGCGGGTCTTGTTGGAGTCAGCCTGGAACCCGGCCAGTGGAATGCCATCGCGGCAGCCGTGGCAGGCGCCATCGGGCTGATCGAGGTGTTCCGCAAAGAGAAGCCCGCCAAATGAAGCCAAAGGTGGCGGCACTCCTCATCGCCCTTGTTGCCTTTGCCGCCCTCATGCTTCTCACGGCTTGTTCAACACTCGGAATTTCTTTCGAGTCGGACTACGGGCGGTTCAGCTACGAACTGCCGGTGAGCGGAAGGACGCTCAAGGACAAGTAGCGAGGCACCTCCAATGCACCCCCGGAACCGCTTTGGGGCGTGCGCTTAACGGATTAGGCTCTTCCCATGAACACAGGAAAAAAATGGAGCCAATCCGCGATGGACATCCGACCTCTCCAGCGAGAGGAGGAGGTTCATGGAACAACCCAACCTCATCCCAACCGGACCCGCTGATATGAGGCTACGAACAATCAGGGGGTATGACTTTTCGGAAGTGTCCTCGGCCATGCAGAAGGCGATCCGGCGGGGGGAAACACAACTCGCGGGCTATTGGGCGCTGGAACTTTGGGCAAGCGGGTTTGGCAACTATGTATGGAAGCGCCTTCTTACAATCAGCGCCGAGGACTGCTGGGGCATCATCACGGCGGAAGTGAAGGCGCTCCACGATGGATACCTCGTCGTGAACGCAAATATTTCGGCCCGACATTCCCGCGGGCGGATATTCATTTCCAAGGCGGTGATCCTGCTTTCCCAGGCGAGGAAGAGCCGCGATGCCGACCACCTGCAGAACTTGGTTTATGACCAATGCAAAGGCGTGGACGCGGACCAACTCGCCGACGAACTGCGTTCAGCCCCCGAGTATGTGCCGGTGCCGGAATATGCCTACGATTGCCACACGAGGCGGGGGAAGGCGGCTGGGAAAACCAAGGCGGATTTCTTTACGGCCGAGCATGCCGCACTCCATCCGTTCCAGCCGGGGTTGTTCGATCACTTGGTGGATGCGTGAGGTGGCGAAATTGTCACAAAACTCCGGTTGAAGGGCGGGGGCGGCGGGATTAACAGAGTCTCCGTCAACCAATGGGGGGTTGATTCGCGGGCGGGAGTTGGGGAACTCCTGCCCGCAACTTTTTTGTGGGAATCAATCGAATTGACTGGCAATCCACGCTGGGTCACGTCGCAAATCCAAGATTCTCCAAACCAAAACCGTTCCATCGTGGATGGAGTAATACACCGCGTAAGGGAAACGCTCACACAACATCCGGTGAAAGCCGAATTTCATCGGATGAATGCCTGCATACAGGACTAGAGAATCGATATCGGAGAACACGGAGCCGAGAAAATACCCGCCCACACCGGATTCCTGGCCCTCGTAAAAATCGAACCCGGCTTGAAGATCGACCTCGGCGAGGTCGAGGATTTCCACTTTCACGAAACGGCGTTTCGAATCCGGGCTTTGGCCTCGTTCCAATTGGAAAAAACAGCTTCACCCTTGGCATGCCGTTCAGTCGCTTCCTTCAAAGCGTCCTCATGCCATTTCGGGGAGGGAATCGAGGAATCGTCGCTGGCGAGGTCCTTCCAAAGGATTTCCATAATCCGGAATTTTTCCGGTTTCGGTAAAGCCTTCAAGTCTTCGACAGCAACCATGA
>JAGWVO010000598.1 GCA_018970845.1 Planctomycetota bacterium | reverse complement strand
CTTCCCGAAAATGGACGACGGCACTCTCCACTCCCTCGATGTTCGCGATGGCCCGATACGCCCCATAGGCGCAACCCTTGCAATCAAGGCCCGCGACGGAAATCCTCACTTCGCGGAGTTTTCCCGCATCCACGGTACCCGCCGGATGCAGCCCGAAAGTTCCGCGTGAAGCCTCGCGCACGGCGCCGTTCAACCGCTCGCGCACCTGGTCGGGCTTGCGGTTCCTGAATGCGGGCGAGCCGGGATCGTAGCCGAAGGTGACGATGGCGTTTTCATAGTCGATGCCAATGATCCTTGCCTCGCTCGTGCTGTTGCCATCCTTCAGGACGAGTTTTCCAGCCTGCTTGCGAAGGTCATCCACGCGGTCGGGCTGGAAAAGGCCGGTGACACGGAATCGCGCGAGGCCTTCACCGGCGGGGCCGGCTTGCGCGAACGCCATCAGGAAAACCGCGGCTAAAGTCATCATCGGGTCGCGAACTCCCGGCTTTGGATCACGGCGTCGAGCAGCGACCTGATTCCGCCGCCCTTCCTTTCCACGGAGGAAGCGATCTCCTCGAGGGCCGCCCTGTCGGAAAACGACGCTTCCCTGCCGGTGGCGTAGGCAAGCCATTGCCCGGCCAGGTTGGCCAGGAGCGTCCTCTGGCCTGACGCGAGGATCGTTTGCAGGCCGCGGATGTCGCTGAATGATTCGCCGCCCGGCAACTTGCCGCTGGGATCGACCGGCGGTCCCAGCTTGAAGCCGATGCCAATGAACGGATCGATGCCGCCCCTGGGCGCCGGGTCTCCCTTTTCCAGGGAGCGGTAGCGTGTCCGCAACCCGCCGATGACATCAAAGCTTTCCAGCGCGAAACCAGCCGGGTCGATTTTGGCATGGCAGCCGGCGCAGGCTTGGCTTGAACGATGCGCGTCGAGCAGTTCGCGGATGGTGGTGGCGCCTCTCACATCGGGCTCCACGGCGGGCACCGACGAAGGGGGAGGTTCCGGCGGGCGGCCAAGAAGCCGGTCCATCACGAACGCGCCCCGCGGCACCGGGGATGTCGTCGTTCCATTCGCGGTGACCTTGAGAATCGACGCCTGCGTGAGGAAACCGCCCCTCATGCAATCGGCGGGCAACGCGACCCTTCGGATGCGGGGCCCCGTCACGCCCTTGATTCCGTAATGAACCGCGAGCTTTTCGTTCAGCATCGCGAAATCCGATCGCACCAGATGCGCCGCGTCCAGGTCCCGGTCGAGAAGTTCGCGGAAGTAGGCGCGGGTCTCGGCGACCATCGATTCCTGGAGGTACGGGCTGAATTCGGGGTACAGCTTCTTGTCCGGATCATTGGCGGCGATCGACCTGAGCTTGAGCCACTGGCCGAGGAAATCGTCGACAAAACGGCCTGACTTGCGATCCGCCATCATCCGACGCGTCTCGGAGCGCAGGACTTCGGGCTTGCGGAGCTCACCGCTGGCGGCCAACCGGTAAAGCCGGTCGTCCGGCAGCGAGTTCCAAAGGAAATAGGAGAGGCGATTGGCCAGCGCGAAGCTGTCGAGTTCGCCTTCCGGCTCGACATGGTACAGGAAATCCGGCGAGCAAAGCGCCGCGCGAACCGCCCATCGCATCGCCGACTCAAAACAGTCGCCCGCCTTGATCCGCTCTTCCACGAGGGCCGCGTAGCGTTCCCTCGTTCCCTCGGGAACCGGCCGCCGGAACGCCTTGGGAAGAAAATCGCCCAGGAGCCTGCGCGCATCCGCCCGTGGGTCGGCGCTGCCGACCGACCAAACACCCGGTACCGGATCCTTCTCATTGAGCCCTAGCCCGAGGACGCGCCTTTCGGGGTTGTCGCGCCTGGGAGGCTTGGCGCCTTGTTGGGCCGCGGGCTTGAACTCCACCATCGGCAAGTCGCCGAAGACGACCTTGTGGGAAGCGGGAGGCCACGAGTCATGAATCGGCCCCTCGACATCGACCCAGTCCACGGCGATCGCCGGCCCGGTGAACGCCATGGCGTGGCCCTTGCGGGAATAGTTGGCGACCGGGGCCAGCGAGGCCACATCGCATCCGGGTATCTCGTTG
>JAGWVO010000597.1 GCA_018970845.1 Planctomycetota bacterium | reverse complement strand
CGAGGTGCTTCATGTCGCGCAATCAGGTCCGCTCGCTGTGGTCGCGCCTGTGGGGATCGGGCCATGCTCCCGCGCGCAAGCCCGCCAGGCGACTGGCCATTGAGGCCCTCGAGGAAAGGGCCGTTCCCGCCACCATGGTGACGAACCTTCTCGACAGCACGAATGCCTCAAGCCCCATCGCCGGTTCGCTCCGCAACGCCATCACCCGTCCCGACTCCGACGGCATCATCACCTTCGATCCCACGCTGTTTTCCGACGCCGTCGGCCCGCAAACACTGGTGCTCAACGGCGCCGTGGGACGCTTGCAGTTCAACAGCAGCACGCCGCTCACGATCCAGGGGCCGGGCAAGTTCGCCTCGGGTCCGTTTGCCGGCCAGTACAAGCTCATCATCCAGAGCGACATCGGATTCCTCTCCGCCTCGGTCACCAACGGCGGTCAGGGATTCAAGATCGGGGATATCCTCCAGCAAGGGTTCGACCAATTCAATGGCGGCGCCCGATTCCAGGTTCTCTCCATCAACGAACTCAGCGATGGCAATCCAACGAATGGAAAGGGAGCGATCACCTCGGTTTCCGTCATTCAGCCAGGAGCCAACTCCCTGCTTCGCGGCACGGGAGCCGTTCTCAGTCCCTCGGGATCCGGCACCAGCCAACTGACTCCCGTGGGAGCCAGCACGGGTTCCGGCGCGTTCCTGCAGGTGAATCCGACCGAGTTCGGCACCGCCACAGGCCTCGTGCAGCAGCAGATGACGGGCGGCACCAGCATCATCACCGCCAGCGGCATCCACTTCGGCACGGCCCGGGGAGACGCCCTGATCGTCGGCTTGGGCAACCTCACTGTGAACGACTGCCGGTTCAGCAACACCGACAAGTTCGGCCTGCCCAAGCAGTCGACAAGCTACATCACCGTGCTCAACGGCGGACGAGATCTCTCCATCACCAACTCGACATTTTTCGATTCAGGCAGTTCCGGCAGCACGGGAACAACGGGCAACAATGATCTCACCGGCGCCGTCGTCTTCACCGGCATCGGTAACCTTTCGGTCAACGGCAGCGTCTTCGACGGGAATGATGAGAAAGCCATCGAATACGCCAACAACGGCACTGTCTCCATCGCCAATTCAACCTTCTCCAACAACGGCGACGGCATCGACACAAGCACCGGCGTGGCGATCGCCAGCGGCGGCGGCGCGGTGCGCATCCGAAACAGTACTGCCGTGTCCGTGACCAACTCGCTTTTCCAGAACAACCTCACGATCAACAACAGGCCGGATGGCGGCGACTCGATCTTCGGATTCTCGGCCCTGGCCGTGTTCAACTCGGGCGGTCTCACCGTCTCCAACAGCACCTTCGACACCAACTCAACCGTTGACTCGGGCTTCAGGTTGATCGGGGAACCGGACACCAGAAGCTACAACTCGGGCGGTTCCGCGATCCTCTCGATCGGCACTCCCACCGTCGCCATCTCCAACTCCCTGTTCCGCAACAACTCGGTCATCGGCATCGACCAGGAGGATTCCGGCGGCGGCGCCATTTACAACTTCAATGGCACCCTCAACATCACCCAATGCGGATTCGAGAACAACCGGATTACGATTACAGGATATCCTGACAGCAGCGTTCAACCGGACACGACCGACTACACCGCAAGCCCAGAGCTGCAACCCTCAGCCCGCTATTCAGGCGGCGGCGCGCTCTATTCCGGTGGAAGCACCAAAATCCTCGGATCGTATTTTTCGGACAACGCGGTTGAATCTCAGGTGGATTTCTGGCAGCACGCCATCGACGAGGTCGCGACCCCATCCAAGCCCCTATATTCCGGTGGTGGCGCCCTTTATCTCACCAGCAATGGCCTTGCCACCGTGAATTACCTTGGCAACACCACATTCACGCGCAACACAGCCGTACAGACCGCCGTCACCACCGACCTGAGCGCCGCCGGCAGGGGAGCGACCGAGTTCCTTCCGTTGGGAGCCATCCCCTCCGCCGTCATCACCATGCCGGGATTTTTCTCCGACACCATCGTCACGCTCAATTCCCTGAGTTCCTCCTACTCCGTGGCCA
>JAGWVO010000596.1 GCA_018970845.1 Planctomycetota bacterium | reverse complement strand
GTCCGGCACGCCGTGCGCCAGCAACTGCATCAATCTGAACTCTCTGGCGGCATGACGATGGTGGCCGAGAGGATGGCACACCTTCATTCGGTTGCCGTGAGGATTCTCATTCCAGCCGGTGGCATCCACGATCCCATGCCGCGGCGCGGATTGGCCAACCTTATGACTGAAATGATGGACCGGGGGGCCGGTTCACGGGGCAGCAAGCAGCTTTCCGACGCGTTTGAAACCCTTGGAACGGACTACTCGATCGGAGCAGGCACCCACATGATCGCCGTCACGGCGACCTTCCTGGCGGAAAACCTCAAGCCTGCCATGGCCCTGATCGCGGATGTCATCATGCGGCCCAAGTTGCCATCCAAGGACCTTGCAGCGGTCAAGGAACTTGTGAGCCAGGAAATTCAGGCCCTGGAGGAGGAACCAAGAAGGCAGGTCATGCTGGAACTGTCCCGACAGCACTTTCCGGCCCCATTCGGAAATGATCCCCGCGGAACGCTCGAAACCGTGGATTCCATCACAATTTCGGATCTCGAAAAGTTTCACAAGGACCATGTGGTCCCCAACGGCACGATCATGGGAATCGCGGGAAACATTGAATTCGGTCAGGTAGAGGACACCCTGAACGAGTTGTTCGGGGAATGGAAGCCGGGAAAAAGCCCGGCCGTCAAGGAGGGAAAGCCTGGAAAGCCCGTCACCCATGTGGAAAAGGATTCGGAGCAAACTCATATCGCGCTGGCCTTCCCAAGCGTGAAGGTGGGTCACAGCGACTATTACGGCGCGCTGGGAATGGTTGGAATCCTGAGCGGGGGAATGAGCGGAAGGCTCTTCACGGAAGTCCGTGAAAAGCGCGGCTTATGCTACGCCTGCTGGGCCACATACACCGCGTTCAGGGAACATGCCGCCATCCAGTGTTACGCCGGCAGCACCACGGCCCGGGCCCAGGAAACATTGGAGGTAATGGCAGGCGAACTGAACAGGGTCGCAAAAAACCTCACGGATGAGGAAATCCAGCGAGTCAAGGTGGGCATGAGAACCTCCCTTTTCAAGCAGGAGGATTCGAGCGCCTCACGGGCCTTTTCGCTGTCGAACGATTGGTTCAACCTGAAAAGGGTTAGGCCCATCGAGGAATTGGAGGAGTCCGTGGCTGGCATATCCGCCGCCCGTATCAAGGATTATTTCAAGAAACACCCGCCATCCCCCATGACGCTGGTATCGATGGGCAAGAAACCGCTCGATCCCGCCGGGTTGAAATCGGGGAAATGAGGAATCGAAATGACAACCATGTTCCACCACACGGAACTCGACAACGGCTTGACGATCATCGGCGAGGAAAATCCCAAGGCCCATAGCGTGGCCATGGCCTTCTTCGTGAAGACAGGCAGCCGTGACGAAACCGTGGATGAATCAGGCGTGAGCCACTTCCTTGAGCACATGGTGTTCAAGGGATCCAAGAAACGCGATGCGCTTGCCGTCAACAGGGACCTTGACCGGATCGGAAGCAGCCCGAACGCCTTCACAAGCGAGGAACTCACGGTCTTCTACGCGTCATGCCTTCCGGAATTCCGGGCTGAATGCCTTTCGATCCTTTCGGACATCCTTCGTCCCGCCCTCAGGTCCGAAGATTTCGACATGGAAAAAAAGGTGATCCTTGAGGAAATCGGCATGTACGAGGACCAACCCTCCGACATGATCCACGATTACTCACGCAAGCTGTACTTTGGTGATCATCCGCTTGGCAATTCCGTTTTGGGAAGCGTTCAATCAATCACAGATCTCTCTCGCGCCCAAATGATCAAATATTTCCACCGAAGGTATGTCTCGGGAAACATCGTGCTGGCTGTCGCTGGCAACTTTGATTTTGAAAAGCTCGCCCATGAGGCGGAAAAACTTTGTTCAAGGTGGCCTGCGGGTTCATCCCCGAGATCCGAAATCAGGCAAACAGCAGGCACCGAAGGTTTTGAGGTCAGGCATGACACTAGGACCAATCTTGAGCATGTGGTGATCACGACCCAGGGACCGCCAGCGTCATCCCCGCTGCGATTCGCCGCCGACCTGATCGCGATGGT
>JAGWVO010000066.1 GCA_018970845.1 Planctomycetota bacterium | reverse complement strand
GGTCCACCTGCGCCCGATGCACCTGCAAGCCCGTTCGCTGGCGAAGGTCGGCCAGAAGCTCCTCGTTCCGGGCGGGCACGAGAAGTTCCGGCTTGTCGTAAAGGATGACGATGGCGTTCTCGTGGGGCAGGGTGCCGTCGCGGTCGAGGATCGCCACCAGGGCGAGCAGGCCGGCGTCAGCCACCACCAGCTCAATCCAGCCCGAGGGTAGCGAGGTCAGCGCGTTGATGAGTCCCAGCGTGACCGATACCAGCAGGTAGGCCATCTCGCGGATCGGCACCGCCACGGTGCGGTATCGAAGGATGCTGAAGATGGCGAACAACCCAAAGGCGAAGCCTACCTCAATGGTGTTGTTTCCCAGCAGGTGGCAGATCAGGAAATTGATGGCGTTGAACAGGCTGAACGAGAAAACAAAATCCTTGTTCCTGTGCCTCGGGTAATAAAGCAGCCGCACGAGCACGAAGACGGATAAGGCATCAGCCGCGATGCGCGCGAGAAAAATGGCCGCATGGGCCTGTTGCGCGACCAGGATCGGATCAACCGGCACGGGCATGGAGCGATATCCTTTCGGCGTGGCGCCAGGCGGGGCGCAGGAAATGGCTGTGATGCTCGCCCAAGGCGATGGCGCCGGCGCAATACTTGCTGAACCGCTCCGGCCGGGCGTGCATCCCGGCAAGGATTTCACCCACCGGCCCCCGGGGCCTCGGGCTTCGTGTCTTGGCCTCGGCGACCACCAGGCCGGGAACCGAATGAACCGTACCCCGTCCGAGGAACTCCAAACCGGTGTCGATGGTGAACTTCACGGAATGGTCCGTCGAAACCAGGGTCATCCTGTCGTAGCGGACCCAAAGGACCGGTTCGAGGCTCATTCCTGAAAGGTTCCCGAGCATGGCCCTGTGGGCGGGCGCCAGTTCCAAGGTGGGTCCGCCGGGCGCCTCCGTCCGTTTCTTGACGGTTGTTTCCGGCGAAACCTTGTTCTTCACCTCGAAAAAGCAGGCCCCGGTGTCGCGGTACACCCGCCACCTGGCCTTGAGACGGCGGACCTTGCCTTGGTGATGGGCGCGGAACAGGTCGCGCCGGGGCGTGTCGAGATAGAGGCTGTCGTAACCGAAGGACCTTCTTCCCGCGATATCGAGAATCCGGCAGAAAGGCGCCAAGCTCGAGAGCAATCCCGGCAGGCGCGGCTCGGCGATCAGGAACTTGGTGTCATGGCGGATGAGCAATCCCTCGGCATCCAGTTCCGCAAGTGAAAGGGGGGCGAACAACGCCGTGGCCGGCCGGTGTTCCGTCTGGCGCTCGGGGAGAACTGGCACCTTCTCGCGGTCGGGCGATTCATCCATGATGCACCCAAGCATGGCGTCACCGCCCATGGTCCCGCAATATGCAATTTCCCGCATGATGAATGTTTTTTTACGCCCTTTTCAATGAAGCGGCATGGGCCATCGGGCTGGATGGACATAGATTTTCCCAAGGATCCCTGCCCTTTTTGAACGGAGTTTGTCATATGTTGCCCTCCCTGTGCGTTGCCGTCTCGCTGTTGTGCCCTGGCGCAGATCCGTTTCCCGCCAAGCCGGAAGGCCTGAAACTGGCCAAGCCCGAGGATGGGATCGACACCCCTTCCACGCCCGCGCCCGCGGGGGCCATCGTTCTGCTTGACGGCAAGTCGCTCGATGGATGGACCCACAGGAACGGCGGCAAGGCCGCGGCCTGGAAACTGGCTTCCGGAGGCGCCGTGGAAGTGGTTCCCGGCACCAGCGACCTGCTCAGCAAGCACCTGATCGATAGCCCGGTCCGGTTGCATGTCGAATTCCGCACGCCTTGGATGCCCGGCAGCAAGGGCCAGGGCCGGGGCAACAGCGGGGTTTACCTGCAGGGCCGTTACGAGGTGCAGGTTCTCGACAGCTACGGGATTGAAAAACCGGGAGAAGGTGATTGCGGGGGCATTTACGGGATCGCCAAGCCCAAAACCAATGCCTGCAAGGCTCCCTTGACCTGGCAGGCCTATGACATCGATTTCACTCCCCCGGTCTTCGAGGGGGGAAAGAAGTCCAAGCCCGGCGTCATCTCGGTAACCCTCAACGGCGTGAAAATCCATGAAAATGTCACCATCACCAAGGACAACACCACCTCGGGCCTGGGTGGAGATCCCTCGACTCCGGGCCCCCTGTTGCTGCAGGATCATGGAAACCCGGTGCAGTACCGGAACATCTGGCTGCTGAAGAAGTAAGGAGAAATTTTCGATGGAACGCACCCTAGTCCTGCTCAAGCCCGACGCGGTTCACCGCCGGCTTGCCGGGGAACTCATCTCCCGTTTTGAGCGCAAGGGCCTGACCATCGTCGGGCTCAAGATGCTGCAAGCGTCCAAGGAACTGGCGGAAAAGCACTACGCCGTGCATGCGGCGAGGCCGTTTTACCAGAGCCTGATCAGTTTCCTCACCTCGGGCCCCACCGTGGCGATCGCGTTGGAAGGGCGCGAGGCTGTCGCGGCCGTGCGAGGCCTCATGGGCCTCACCGACGGGGTGAAATCACCCCCGGGAACGATTCGCGGCGACTATGCCATCAGCATCCAGAACAACCTTGTCCATGGCTCGGACAGCGTTGAAAACGCCAAGGCTGAAATCGCGTTGTGGTTCAAGCCGGAGGAACTGACCTCATGGAATCCAACGGATAGCTCATGGGTGGCCGGTTAAATTAAAAATTAATGATGATTGACCTCCCCTACCGCCCAAGGGGAGGTTTTCTTCATGAGAACTTCGTGGAAAGGGTCGATGAATTGAAAGCCGTGCGTTAGCATGAGATGTGATTCAGTCCCCTGATTCTCCTGATTCGTCTGGATGTCATGGGGTGAGGGAGGCGAACTCCGTCCGATTGGATCAAGCAAGGAGTGGGACGATGCGCCGGACCGGGTTGGGGTTGATGGTGCTTCTGGTCGCCGGACTCCTCGTTTTGCCGGCATTGAGCCAATCCAAGCCGCCTCAGCCCGCGCAAGGCGGTTCCGTCTCCGGCGAATCAGCCGGAACCCAGGCTCGCCTTCAACGGGAATTCCAGGAATTCAAGCTTGCCTTGAAGCTGCTTGAGCAACGGTTGGAAAAGTCGGGCAAGCCCGATGACAAGCTTCGCGTCGCCTCCATTCGAGAGGCCCTGAAGCTGATCGAGGAAAAATCAACCGACTCCAAGTTCGAGAACATCCTGCAGGACCTCCGCAAGCAGGAGTTGTTCAAGAGCACCGACAAGCTGCAAGGTCTCGTCGATCGCAACAAGGATCTCGCCGAGGACCTGGCGCGGCTGATCGACGCCCTCAATCGCGACCCCGAAGCCGAACTGCGTCGGCAGCGCGAGGAAGCGAAAAAGGTGCTTGAAAAACTGAAAGATGTCATCGGCAAGCAGGAGCGCGTGCGCGGCAACACCGAACAGGGGCGCATGAGCAAGGAGGAACTCGAAAAGGCGCAGGCCAAGGTGACTCAGGAGACCCGGGAACTCAAGAATCTGATCGAAGGAAAAAAGAGCTCCTCAAAGGACGGCGACCCCAAAGACGGTAAAGGCAAGGATGGAATGGGCAAGGACGGCAAAGGAAAGGATGGCGACCCCAAGGACGGCAAAGGCAAGGATGGCAAGGATGGAATGGGCAAGGACGGCGACCCCAAGGACGGCAAAGGCAAGGATGGCAAGGATGGAATGGGCAAGGACGGCAAAGGAAAGGACGGCGACCCCAAGGACGGTAAAGGCAAGGATGGCAAGGACGGAATGGGCAAGGACGGGCAATCCCAGGACGGCATGAACAAGGATTCCGGTGGCGATGAGTCAGCTGATTCATCCCAGCAGCCGTTGCCCCAGGAAAAAGACCAAGCCCGCAAGCGCATTCAGGAGGCGACCGAATTCCAGAAGGAGTCGGAAAAAAAGATCGCCAAGGATGAAAAGAAAGCCGCTTCTGAAAAGCAGGGCGATGCCCTCGACAAGCTGAAGGAAGCCCAGAAAAAGCTCGAGGAACTGCTCAAGCAATTGCGCGAGGAGGAAATCGACCGCGTGCTGGTCCAGTTGCAGGCCAGGTGCGTTGAAATGCTCAGGCTCCAGATGGAGGTGAGGGCCGGCACCGCTGAACTCCAGGCTTCGGTGATGGCCCGGCCCGACAAGAAACCCGACCGCGTGCACGAGCAGAAGGCCCTCGAATGGCACGACCGCGAGGCCCAGATTGTCCGCAAGGCCGCCGATGCCCTGAGGCTGATCGAGTCGGAAGGATCGGCTGTTGCCTTCGCCGAGGTTTTCCGGCAGGTGGGGGATGACATGTCGAATGTCCGCGATCGCCTCAAGCTTGCCGATGTCGGCGAGGAAACCGTGCGGATCGAGGATGATATCATCGCAACCCTGCGTGAAATGATCGAGAGCCTGAAAAAGGCCCAGCAGGACAACAAGAACAAGAAACCGCCGATGCCCGGCCAACCCGGCCAGCAGAATCCGGGCCAGCAGGACCAGCGCCTGATCGACCAGATATCGGAGTTGAAGATGATCCGGTCGATGCAACTGCAAATCAACAAGCGGACCGAATCCTACGGGCGCAAGTTTGAGGGCGAGCAGGCGCCGGATCCGTCCGCCGTGCCCGACGCGCGCTCCAAGGCGCAGGCCGAGCAGGTGCTCAAGGAGATCAGGGACCTTGGCCGCCGGCAGGACAAGATCGGGAAGGTGGCTCGGGACATTTCGTTGGGTCGAAACAAGGGGCAATGAAACCGGGAGGATCATGACGATGCGTGGATTCATGACCGGAAAAGCGCTTGGATTGCTTGCGGGCGCCGCCTTGGGGGCGATGGCCGCCGACAACGGACCGCTCGTGATCCCGGCCGCGCCCGACCTTGGGTTCGGCGTGCTCAAGGCCCAGGATGCCGCAGCGGCCCGGGCCAAGGCCGAGGAGTTGGCCCGCATCGGCGGCACGCAACCCGACCCGGCCAAGGTGCAGTCTCTTTGGCGCGAGGACAGGATCCTGGCGGATGAGGTCGCCGACACCATCGCTCTGGGCCATTCCGAGGCCGCGCGCCTGCTTGCCGTGGCGAGGGGGAACGGACCGGCTCCCTCAGCCCAGCCCGCTTGGCTCAAGGATGAGAAGGTGCCCTTGGCCGCTCGCGCCAATGTGGCCGTCGCCTACGCCCGGGCCCTTTCCAACCGCCGCATCCACGAGGACGCGCTGGAGGCCCTCAAGCCTTTCAAGCCCGAACAGGTGGCCGATCCCGCAACCTATTTGTTCCATCGGGCCGTCTCGGAGCATGCGTTGGTGATGAAGGCGGAGGCATCCGCGACCCTCGAAAGGCTGCTGGGCGACATGCCCGAATTGCCCGAGCGATACCGGGCCCTGGGCTCGCTGATGGCGCTCGATGTGCAGACCTGGCGCGACAAGGACCTTGGCTGGGTCTCCCGCAAGATGGAACAGATCACCCGCAGGCTCGACAACCTCCGCGGCGGAAAGCAAACCCAGAAGATCCAGAAGGAGGTTGTCCTTCGCCTCGACGAGATGATCAAGGAACTGGAGAACCAGCAAAAGAACCAGTCCGGCAGCAATGGCGGCAATTGCCCCAACGGCGGCCAGCAGGAAGGGCAGCCCGGAAACACGGTGCAGCCTTCCAGCCCGCAGCAGGACAGCATCGGCGGACAGGGTGGCGGCAAGGGAGATGTCGACGGCAAGAAAGCCGTTGAAATCGCCGAGGTCTGGGGCAAGCTTCCCGACCGTGAGCGCGCCCAGGCCATGCGCGACCTCGCGGCCCGGGCCCCGGCCAAATACCGGGAAACACTCGAAATTTATTTCAAGAAGCTCAATGAGGCGGGCCCGGCAAAGCCCGTGCGCTGATGACGCGGTTCGGCACGGTCGCGCTCGCCTGGATGGCATGCGCGCTTTCGGGCGCGCCGGCGGCCGAGTTGCGGCTGGTGGACGGAAAAGTTCTCACGGGAACCGCCGTCCGCATGGATGCCCAGGGAATCGCCTGGAAGGATGCCGCTGGCGGAGAGTCGCGCCATCCCCTCGACCAGGTCGCCCGGATCGATCCCGCGCCCGCGCCCGCCCGCAATCCCGCCGAAGCGTGGAGCGATGTCGAACTCACCGACGGCAGCATCCTTCGCGCCACGCGCGTCATGTTCGCCAAGGACTCGGCCAAGGCGGAACTGGCCGGCGGCGGCGAGATCTCCTTTCCCATCGGTTCCATCCAGAACATCCTTTTTCCGGCCCACCGGGAGGATTGGCGCAAGGACTGGACCACCCGGCTGGCCCAGAAGCGGCGCAAGGACATCCTCGCCATCCTCAGGCAGGATGCCGTGAACGCCCTGGAAGGCACGCTTGGCGAACCCGACGCCGAGGGCAAGGCGATTCCATTCACCCCCGCCGGAACCGACCGAACCGTGCCGGTTCCCTTCGGCAACATCCACGGAATCGTCTTCGAGAGGCTTCCCGACGCGGGCCTCGCCCCCGTCGCGGCCCGCGTCACCGACGCGGGCGGAAGCGTCTGGCTCGCGGCGGAGGCGGGATTCGACGGCACGCGCTGGTCGTTGAAAACCTCCGGCGGGATCACCAAGGCTTTCACCCCCGAAAAGCCCCCCGTGCGCATCGACATGAGCCGGGGCAAGGTTGTTTACTTGTCCGACCTGAAATGGATGCGCGCGACCGACCCCTCCGCCGCCGACACCTTCCGCTTCCGCGCCGGGCCCACCCTCGACAAGAACCTCGACCTTGGCCCGATCCGCATGGGTGGCACGCCGTTCTCCAAGGGATTGGGGCTATCCGCCACGACGGAACTGGAATACGACCTTGGCGGCGAATACAGGGAATTCCGACTCGTCGCCGGTTTCGACGACGCCGTGGGCGGGGGCGGACCGGTGCTCCTTCGGATCGACGGTGATGGCAAGGAACTGCTCAGGCAAACCGTGGCCCGGCAAGGCCGCAAGGTCTCGGCCCCTTTCGTCGTTCCCGTCAAGGATGTCCGACGCCTGACGATCACGGTCGAACCCTCCGACCCCTCCGACATCGCCTATGGCCGGCACCTGCACCTGGGCGATGCCCGGCTGACCCGCTGACCTCCCGAGGAGACGACACATCATGGCGGCGGGTACGCGCTCCCTGCTTGTCCTAATGGCGGCGGTCCTGCCGATCCATGCCGCCGACCCGGCCGTGGACTCCGAGGACCGGGAACGGGTGAAAACCGTCGCCCGCATCAGCCCCGCCGTCGTGGCGGTGGTCACAGGCGGCGGCTCAGGCGTGCTGATCAGCGAGGACGGCTACGCCCTCACCAACTACCATGTCGTCGGCGGACAGGGACCGGCCCTGCGGTGCGGGCTTCCCGACGGCAACCTTTACGACGCCGTCGTCGTCGGCCTCGACCGCATCGGCGATGTCGCACTCATCAAGCTGCTCCCCCGCGAGCCGGGCGCCAAGTTCCCCCACGCCGTCATGGGCGACAGCGACACCGTCAAGGTGGGCGACTGGTCGCTGGCGCTCGGGAATCCGTTCCTGCTCGCGACCGACTTCACGCCGACGGTGACCTTCGGCCTGGTCAGCGGCATTCACCGCTACCAGTATCCCGAAAGGGGCATGTTCGAGTACACCGACTGCATCCAGTCCGACACGAGCATCAATCCGGGCAACTCGGGCGGGCCCCTTTTCAACACGAAGGGGGAGCTGATCGGCATCAACGGCCGGGGATCGTTCGACAAGCGCGGACGCGTGAACTCCGGCGTCGGCTACGCCATCTCCATCAACCAGATCAAGAATTTCCTGGGCCATCTCCGGGCCGGGCTCCAGGTCGACCACGCCTCCCTGGGGGCGGTGGTGTCGTCCAGCCCCGAGGAGGAGGGATCCAGGCCAAGGGTGCTGGTGTCGGGGCTCATCTCCTCCGACGCCGAGCGGCGCGGCCTGCAGCTTGGCGACGAACTGACGCGGTTCGCCGGCCGGCCCGTTGGCACGGTGAACCAATTCAAGAATGTGCTGGGGCTGTATCCGAAGGGATGGCGCGTGCCCATGACGGTGCGCCGCGAACGCGAGGGCGGCGGGACCGAGACGCGCCAGATGCTCGTCAGGCTGATGGGTTACGAGCGGCAGGAACAGGGGGAGGCGCCGAAGCCTCCCGCCCAGGGTCGCCCGAAACCCCCGGGCAATCCCGAGGGAGGCAAGCCCCCCGCCGACAGCCCGGCGATGAAGCTGTTCGAAGCCCGGCCGGGATTCGCCAACTGGCACTTCAACAAAATGGCCCGCGACCGGCTCCTGGCCGGCCTGACCGCCAAGACCGACCTGTCATCCAGCACCGGCGACTGGGTGGTGAGGGCCAACGCCAAGCTCGGCGAAAAGGGAAGGGATGGCACCGCCGTCATCCGCTGGGCCGCGGGCACGGGTGGCGTGCCCGACCGGGTGATGGCGCTGATCGACGGGGTCGACTTCACGCTCGAACCCCTGAAGACCGACCTGCCCGCCGCGGCGCTGCGCGATCCCCCCGGAAGCGGCGGCATGCTCACGGCGCTTTACCACTTCCGGCAACTCATGCTCAAGGGAAAGTCGGGATTCGTCGGGGAATCGAGCCATGGGGGTGTCGAGCCATATTACCCGCCCCTCGAGAAGGAACCCGACGACTGGTTCAAGTCCCGGGTCGACGCCGAGATCATCCGCGCCTCCCTCGGGGGAGTGGACACGCGGTTCCAGTTCACGACGGGCCAGGGTGGCACAAGGCTCGCCGGCATGGAGTCGGTTCTCGACAAGGAGGAGGATCCTTGCGAGATCCATTTCGATGATTACCGTGAGGTGGGCGGCAAGTCGCTGCCTTTCAGGATTTCCGTGTTTCATGGCGGCCGACCGTACTGCCGGCTGGAGGTGCAGTCGTGGGACCTGAAGTGACGCTCCTGGCGGCCGCCCTTCTATTGGTGTCGCCCGCCGAGGAGACGCTCGGCGAAGTCGCGTCCAAGGTCAACGCCCGCCTTGTGAAGATTTACGGTTCGGGTGGAGTGAAGGGGCTGCCGGGATATGGCACGGGCATCCTTGTCTCCCCGGAAGGCCACATCCTCACGGCGGCCAACCACCTGCCCGACAGTTCCGACCTGAGGGTTCACCTTGCCGACGGCACGCGGTTGTCGGCCAAGGTGGTGGCGTCGGAACCCGAGTTGGATGCCGCGCTTCTGAAAATCGAAGACAAGACGGCCGCGGGCGAGCTTCCCCATTTCGACATCGCCAAGGCCTCCAAGGCGCCGCTCCTGGCTCCGGGAACCGGCGTTCTGGCCTTCAGCAACCAGTTCCAGATCGCCACCCGCGACGAACCGGTCACCGTGCAGCGCGGCGTCGTCGCGGCCCTCACCACCCTCCAGGGACGAATCGGCGTCTTCGAGGCCCCGTATTCCGGTTCCGTCTATGTGATTGACGCGATCACCAACAACCCGGGGGCCGCCGGAGGCGCGCTCACGAACCGCAAGGGCGACCTCGTCGGAATCATCGGCCGCGAGCTTCGCAACGACCAAACCCAGACATGGATCAACTACGCCGTGCCGCTGGGCGCCACCGTGGCCTCGCGTGGAACCCAGGGCCGGATGCTGAGCCTGGCCGAGCTGGTTGAAAAGAAGGAAAAATACCGTCCCTCCGGACGCCCCGACCGCGCCGGCCGTTCGGGAGACTGGAATGTGAGGGCCGGATGGATCCTCGTGCCGCAGGTCATCGACCGGACGCCGCCATTCATCGAGGAGGTGGAGGCGAACTCGCCCGCATCCCGCGCCGGCGCCCGGCCCGATGACCTCATCGTGTATGTCGATGGAACACCGGTTCCCACCATCGCCGCTCTCCGCGACATCCTTGAGAAGTACCGGCCGGGTGACAAGGTGCAGGTGGAGGTCCGCAGGCAGGACCGCCTCCAGACGCTTGTCGTTGAACTGGAGCCTCCTCCCAAGTCCCCCGCCAATCCCCCTCGCTGACGGAACGACTTCATGACCGCCATCATCGCGCTGATTCTGGCCCAGGCAGGCGACATCGAGGACAGGCGGGACTCCGCCGCCCGGGCCGCCATCGGCCGCGTCGCCCCCTCCGTGGTGACCATCGAGACTTCCGGTGGAACCGAACTGGTGGGAGGCTCGCCCGGGGCCCCGGGAAGGCCCGGCGGCCCGGCCGTCAGGCGGGGTCTTGGCCCCACCACCGGCGTGGTGGTCGGTGCCGACGGCTGGATCGTTTCAAGCGCCTTCAACTTCGCCAACAAACCCACCTCCATCCTGGTGGCGGCGCAGGGCAAGAGGCATGTGGCGAGGCTTGTCGCCACCGACCGCACGCGGATGGTGACCCTGCTCAAGATCGATGCCGCCGGTCTTCCCGTTCCCGCGGCGGTTCCGCGCGCCGACATGCGCGTTGGACAATCGGCCCTTGCGGTCGGACGCACCCTGTCGCCCGGACTCGATTCATTGCCCTCGGTGAGCCTGGGAATCGTGAGCGCCCTGGACCGTGTCTGGGGCAAGGCGCTGCAGACCGACGCCAAGGTCTCGCCGGTGAACTATGGCGGTCCGCTGATCGACCTCGAAGGCCGGGTGTTGGGCATCCTGGTTCCCGCGTCGCCCCAAGGCGAGGGTGAGACAGCCGGGTTTGAGTGGTACGACTCGGGCATCGGGTTCGCGGTCTATTTCGACGATGTGATGGCGGTCGTGGAAAGGCTCAAGGGCGGCCGTGACCTTGAAAAGGGAGTGCTTGGCATCACGCTGGCACCGGGAGACCAGCATGTCGGACCGGTGAAGGTCGCCACGGTCGCGCCCGGCGGCGCCGCCGACAAGGCCGGCATCAAGACGGGTGATTTGATCACATCGATCAATGGCAAGGCCGTGGATACCCCGGCCCGCATGCTGCACGCCCTGGGGCGCCTTTATCAGGGCGACAAGATTCCTGTCTCGGTCCGCCGCGAGATGGCCGACCTCCAGTTGCCCGCCGTGGAACTGGGGGGGCCCGCGGCGGCGACCGCCCCACCGTGGCTGGGCATCCTTCCGGCCAGGGACGATCCTGAACAGGGGGTCTTGGTCAGGGCCGTCAGCGCCGGTGGACCGGCGGAAAAGGCCGGCATCAAGGCCGGTGACCGCATTGTCGGCGTCAGTCGCGGCGGCCCGGCGCCCTTGCCCGTGCAGAACCGCGACAGCTTCTCCCAGTTCCTCGAGGGCCAGATGGCCGGGTCGGAGATCAGCCTGATGATTCGAACCGCGGGCGAGCCGAAGGAAGCGAAGCCCAAGGCGGTGAAGGTCGCGCTTGGAGCATTCCCGGGCGACCTGGCCCCCAAGGCCGATGGGGTTCCCTCGGTGAAGGGCGCCGGACCCGCCGGCAAGCCTCCCGAAAAGTTGGAACTGGGCGTCACCCGGAAATCCACCGCTTCGGGGGAAGGAAAATACCTCCTCCTCATTCCTGAAAACTACCGCCCCGATGTCGCGCACGCGCTGGTGGTTTGGTTGCATCCGGCCAACAAGGGAAAAGACCGGGAACTTGAGGCGCTACTGCTCTATTGGGAGCGTTTCTGCGCCAAGAGGAGCATCGTCATGATCGCCCCCCAGGGAGAGGGCGAGGCCGGGTGGACCCCCGGCGACGGGGAGTGGATCGCCCAGGCGATCGCCGAAACGAGGGACAGCCTCGCGATTGACAAGCGCCGCATCGTCGCCCACGGCATGGGTGCCGGCGGGCTGATGGCTTACTACCTCGGCTTTCATAAGCGCGACCTGATCCGTGGAGTCGCCACCGTGGGTGCCCCGATGGGTTCAGCCCCCCGGGACCGGGCACCGGGCCAACCCTTGGCTTTTTTCCTTGCGGCAGGCGACAGGGATCCCGCGCGCGAAGCGGTTGAACAAACGCGCCAAAAGCTTGTGGATAAAAGGTTTCCGACCATACTTCGCCTTATGGGCGAGTCGGGCGGCGTATACCTCGACGATGCCAGCCTCGGGTCGCTCGTTGACTGGATCGACACCCTCGACCGCATGTAGTGGCGCCGGCAAACCTGAAATAATCGGGAAACGCCCGCATATCCGCTCAAGTCGGCCAACCGGAACAACCGATACCACCAGCACACATGGTCCTGGACCATGGCGACCTGCCGCCTCAACTGCGGGTTGCCTGGCCAAGCGGGGGTGCGGGCATGAAGTGGTATCAGTGCCTTGGTTTGGGTCTTCTATCGGCGATCCTTCCGGTCCTTTCCGGCTGCGCCCCGTTGTCCATGGGCATATTCACCCCCATCCCGGTGCCCCCTTGGGTGACCGAGCGGATGGAGGACAAGTACGCATTCAAGAACGACAGCCGGACACCGGTGTTGCCGCCGATCCGCGAGGGCTTCCCTCTGCCGACCTGCGACGACCCGCCCGATGACGCCCAGGTGATCCGGGCGCTGCCCAGGGTGACCCGGGGGGTTCCATTCTTCTACGAGGAGTTCCGCGACGATGTGACCGTCGTGGTTGAAAAGCTCGTCGACAAGATCGATCCGCCGCGGTTCTTCCCGTTGATCGGGCCGGCCCAGCTTCATCACTGCCACTTCAAGTGCACCGTCTACTACAAGGAAACGATCGAGTCGGGTTATCCCTTCCCGGTGAAGGTGACACGGCCGCGCGTCGAGGTGGTGTACATCGACAAGGACCACCTGCACCTCTATGTGGGCAACGACCCCGAGTTGCAGAAGTCGGTCACCAAGGACCTCGTCAACTACTGACCGCACACGGGGCGCGTCCTACCGGAGGCCAGGGACGGCAGCCCGGGACGCGCCCCTCCCGTTTTCGGAGATCCACCATGGCGCGCATGTGGCGAATCGCAGCAGGCCTACTCGTCGCCGGAGCAACCTTGTCCCGCGAGCCGGCATGGGCCGAGGCGCCCCCGGCGGCCACCATCGTCGACCCGATGGATTCGTTCCACGAGATGAGGCTCGAGTGCCTGGTCCTCGCCGACCCGGCGATCGGCGAGACGCGCCTTTCGCTTCGGAAGTCCGGGGACACGCTCGAGGTTCGCGGCACCTGCGAGAGCGTCGCGGCGCGTCGGGCGGCTCTGGCCGTCCTCGCCCGCGAGCACAAGGGCGCCCTCCGCGACCTCACCACCATCGCGGTGATCCCC
>JAGWVO010000595.1 GCA_018970845.1 Planctomycetota bacterium | reverse complement strand
TTGATCAAAAGGCCACGCCTCTTTTTTCAGCCGTCTTCATAGAAACGGTTGGATCCCATATCTCCGATCATCCGATCTATTTTGCCCCATGAAGCCGGCGGGCCTCGGCATATTCAGCGGACAGATCGAAGCCAAGATTCACAGACGGGTCGATCAGCTGAAATCCCACATAAGCAATACACAGCAGGTGAAGGCCGGAAAATTTACCTGAGATCGACTGTAGCGTGTATTGATCCGCTGGATCGTCGACCTGAAGCCCCTGCGCACCCAGCATGGCGATCTCAAATGAGATTTTTTGAATATCGGAGCGCGGCATTCCGTCGAAGCGCTGAAGAGCACCAAGGCAATACGCCAACGCATCCGGCCTCAATGCTCTGCCTTCACTGCGGAAAAACACTTGGGAGATTCGAGTCCGCCCCTCCTCAGCCTTCATGCCAAGCTGGCTCTTAGGATCAAGTTCGAGCACTTTGACATACGCCTGATCGGCCTGCTCATTTTGACCTGACACCTCTAGACACATCCCAAGGTTGAGCCATGCTTGGGCGTCGCTTGAAAGCAATTTGACTGCCAGGCGAAGGTGCTCCAATGCCGTAGTGGCAGTGGATTCAGACTGGGCAAGCATCGCGCCAAGATTCTTTTGGGCATACCCGTTTTGAGGATTCAGGGCGACAGCCGTTTCGAACGAATCAATTGCCGATTCACGCTGATTAAGACCCGCCTGCGCTACCCCCAAGGCGACCCAGGCTGAAGCATCTGATGGAGAGTCATCCAACAATCGCCGCAATACAGCCACTGCCTCTTCAGGGCGACCGGTCTCGGTTAGAGCCATACCCAAGTTGAAAAGCGCCTCAGCATCGCCGGGATTGCGTTGCAGTGCCACCCGGAGAGTTCCAATCCCCTTCTCAAGATCTCCTTGCTTGAGCGACTCGATACCCAGTTCTGTTAGGCTCTGAGCCTGCGAGGCAGCACTCCATCGAATGATGATACGATCGGAAGTCACCACCACTTCGGCGGCCCCTTGCTGGCCAACAAATTGCTCAGCTAAATGTTCCTGCACAGCCAAACGGAAATCATCCCCTTGCAAGTGGCGTTTGGATTCAGGCAGTTGATTCCGGTCAAATTCTGACAGCGGCAATTGCACTTCATGAGGGGTCTGGGACATCAACTGAGTTGGTAGCTTGCGAAATGGAATGCGTCGGATAACCCAAGAGCCTTGGCCCATGCCTCGACGAGCGCCCGATCGGCCAAGGGATCATCTGGAATACTTTGGAAAAATTCCAGCAATTCCATTGCCTTGCTACCGTAGCCAAGAGCCTTGTAGGGAATAAAAAACCTCTCGTCGCCCAAGATTCGGCCCCAATTCAAAGCATAGGCCGCGTTCATGGCCGAGTTTGCGTCAATCAATGGTTTGGGAAACTTTCCACGAATCTCGGGAGCTAGCGCCTTGGCGTGATCAGCCATTTGAGCGCGCACCGAATGCTCCTGTTGTTCACGCAGGGTCGGGCAATGCTGCAAAATCCAGTCATCGACCCTAGACCCAACCGGAAATGTTCTGAGCTGAATGACGATGCTGTTGACCATTGAATCTGCCAACGACTTTGGGAAATCCTTCAACCCCATCGCGTTCAGTGCAGCATCATGCTCACATTTTGTGGCAAGAACCTGCCAACGCTCCTCTTCAGGACAAGAAAACAAGCGGACAAGAAATCCAAGCTGGTGGCAGATCAAATAGTCAACGGCTTGAGTGCCAGGACGATAACGCAGTATGTGAGCGGGGGCAATTCCACGTGCTAGCTGAACCGACGCCATGAGCTCCAAATCAGGGTCCTCGATCACATGGACAAGCCGGCCCGAAAGCTCTTCAACCTTCAGAATCATTTTTTGGGCGTCCGGGTGCAATGGCATCGGCAGAAGAGCGTAAAGAAATGATATGCGGATATCAAGGCCGGTGGAGACGTCAAAGACTTGGTGTGAGCCGTCGAAAAAAATGCCGAAAAAATCAAAAAAAATCGAAGGTGTCCCAATAAATGTCCCACCCCCTGTGTTTGAATTGAGGGACTTGGAACCCCCATCCC
>JAGWVO010000065.1 GCA_018970845.1 Planctomycetota bacterium | reverse complement strand
TGGGCGCAGCCGGCGCCGCGATGTTGGGCGTGATTGGCGGTGCGGGCCAAGCCGGCGCCATCGGCGGCGCCCTCGGCGGCAACCAAATCGGCGGACAATTGGGCCTTGGCGCGGTCGGCAACGCCGGCATGCAAGGCCAAGTGGGCCAATTCGGCCAAAACGGTGGGCTGTCATCCCTCGGCCAGTTCGGAAACGTTGGTGGCCAGTTCGGACTGCAAGGTGGCAACTACGCCGATGTTTTGGTGACGACGATCCGCGAACTCGTCGGCCGCAGATCGGACTGGGCCGCCCCAATCGTGTTGCCTGGCCAGCAGGCCGCGGATCCGCTTCAGCAAACCGATCCCAACGCTGGCGATCAGCAAGAGCGAAACCAGATCGGCTACTTCCAGCCCGCCAACGCCCTGGTCATCAAGGGCACCTCCTACATCCATACTGAACTGTACAGCAACTTCGTTGCTCCGGTGGGCGGGGCCGCCCCGGGTGGCATGGGTGCCTTGCCCGTGAAGCGTCCCGGCGCGCTGGCCGCCGGCAACAAGCCGGGTGAGATCAAGAAAGACATCGATCCCCGCAAGGTTTGGCAGGATGCCTTGGCCCGGGGGGTGGACGATCCCGGTCTCATCGTCGCCGTCGCCGACTTCCTCGCCATGAACCAGATGTGGGATCACGCCACGGAATTCCTGAAGGCCAACCTTCGCAAGGGCATCGTCGTGAAGCCTTGGGTGTATGAATCCCTCGCCGTGGCCCTGAGGGAGAGCGGCGCGGCCCCGGCCGAGATCGAACGGGCCGAAATCGCCTTGGCGGACCTCGAACCTCGGGATTCGGACGGATACCTGAAAGCGGCCCGCGGCATGGCCAACCTCAAGAGGTTCGACCGCGCCGTGGCGCTATGCCGGCAAGCCTCCCTGGTGGACCCTTCCAACAGCCGCGCCCTTGAGCAGGGACTGAGATTCGCTGAAATCGCCAGCGACGCCGATGGCATGGCTTGGGCCGCCGGTGGCCTTCTCAAGCAGGAATGGCCCGAGCGAAACAACGATCTTCAGGGGCTCGCCAAGCGTTCACTCGAGGCCATGGCGCACCGGTTGGGCCAGCAGAACCGTGCCGATGACCGAAAGCGGCTGCTTGCCAACGCCTCGGAGCAAGGTCGTCGTGACCTCGTGGTTCACCTCAGTTGGATTGGCGACGCCGACCTTGACCTTGAGGTGAAGGAACCGACGGGCAGCATCTGCTCAACCCTGACAAGAAGGACTCCCAATGGCGGCACCTTCGTGGGTGACATGCCTGGGGAGGGCCCGACCGAGCGATATGTTGCCGCCGAGGCGTTCTCCGGTGCCTACGAGATTCGGGTGCGCGCCATCTGGGGAGCTCCCGCAAGCGGCAAGGCCCAGGTTCGCGTGATCCGCCATCAAGGCACCGACCGGGAAACGCAGGAGGTTGTCCAATTGGATGTGGCGTCCGGCAAGCCGGTGCGCGTTGAACTGGCTGATGGGCGCAGGGCTGAACTGGCTGCCGTGCTTCCACCCCGCCCGCGTGAGGAATCCGCTTCCGCCTCCGACCGTCGGGATGATCCGTTTCACTCGCTCCGGCGCATGACCGAACCTTACATTCCCGCCGCCTCGGGCATTCGCGGGGGTGCCGGCAACGCGGCCCAAGTGATGCCCCAGGTCGAGGCGCCCGCCGTCAGGAAGAACGCCGGTTCCGAAAGGGTCTACCAGAACAGGGTCGCCGCCTTCATGCGCAACAGCATGGATGTCGCCTCGCAGATCGAACTTGAATCGCAAAGGCGATCGGTTCGTGCCACGGGCAGCAACCTGATCGATCGGCAGGCCAGATGATCCAAATGCCTGGATGACCCGTTTCGACCCGGATCAGGAGTTGGCCGGGTCGAGTCATCAGTGGCCATCGTGGTGAGAACTCCGATGTCGTCCCCCCCTCCCATTCCTCCCGCGGGCTCAAGGCAAGGCGAATTGGGTTTCCTTGTCATGATCGCGGGCGGACCAGCCGGATTCCGGATACCTCTCCGGAATCCCCGCAGCATCCTGGGTCGTTCCCCGGCCTCCACCATCCGTGTTCCCGACCCGTCAATCAGCCGGTCGCATTGCAGCCTTGTTTTCAATGGCACCCACTGGGTTGTCGCCGACTTGGGCAGCAGCAACGGAACCTATGTTGACGAGCATGAGGTGACGCAACCGGTTCTGGCCATGCCCGGATCCATCCTCGGCATGGGCAATGTCCAGTTCCGGATCGAATATGCCTTGCCTGAGCAAAGCACCCAACCCGAAGCGCCTCTCGAGGTTGAGGCCCAACTGGTGGATGAAAACTTTGCCGATGGCGAATTGGTTATCGATTTAGCGGATGATCCCAGCGGCACCGAGGCCTTGCTGGTTGACCCGGAAATGAGCTCGGAACTGGAACTGGAACTGGAGCTGGATTCGCTCCCGGATGGCGGCTTGGAAGAGCTGGAGGGGGATTCCAACAAAACCCTCGGACCGGATGGCCGCTGAGTTGGATGCGGCAAGACTGGAAGCGGCCCTGGGCAAGGCCATCTCCGACCTGATGGCCTCCAAGAGCCCCCAAGGGCACTGGGAGGGCGAGCTTTCGACATCGGCCCTTTCCACCGCGGTGGCCTGTTCGGCCCTCTCGCTGTGCGGCAAGTCCGCGTTGGTAGACCGGGGAATCTCCTGGCTCACGAAGCACCAGAACCCCGACGGCGGTTGGGGTGACACGGTTGCAAGCAAAAGCAACCTACCGACAACCCTGCTTTGCGTGTCCGCGTTCCACATCACCGGCAAGGCCCAAGCATGGGGCCCGACGCTCCAAAAGGCCCGGGACTGGATTGAACAGCGAGCGGGAAAATCGCCCGCCGAATGGGCCGAGGCGGTACGCGCCAGCTATGGAACCGATCGCACATTCTCGGTTCCCATCCTCACCACATGCGCGCTGGCGAGGCTCGTGCCATGGCGCGAAGTTCCGCCATTGCCTTTCGAACTCTCCTGCCTCCCCCAATCGTGGTACCGGCTGGCCAGCCTCCCTGTGGTGAGTTACGCGCTTCCGGCGCTGATCGCCATCGGCCAATGCGTTCATGCCCACAGGCCCACCTGGTTCCTTCCTTGGCGATGGCTCAGGAACGCTTGCCGGGGGACGAGCCTTCGCGTGTTGACATCGCTGCAGCCGTCAAATGGGGGGTTCCTGGAAGCCACACCGCTGACGGCGTTCGTGGCCATGGCGCTGGCTTCGATCGGCAAGGCCGATCATCCCGTCGCGCGCAAGGCATGCGCCTTCCTTGAGTCGTCCATCAGGCCTGACGGGTCATGGCCCATAGACACAAACTTGGCCACCTGGGTGACCACGCTGGCCGTCAACGCATTGGCCGCCGGCGGAAACCTTGGGGTTCTTGGCGACCCGGGCCCCGTGCGCGATTGGTTGCTGGGGCAGCAGCATCGTGTCCGGCATCCGTTCACAGGGGCGGATCCGGGGGGATGGGCTTGGACACCGCTCCCCGGCGGGGTTCCGGATGCCGATGACACGCCCGGAGCGCTGATGGCCCTGATGAACCTCAATACTCCGCGGGGCGACTGGCTCAAGGATGGAATCGGCTGGCTTGGCGGGTTGCAGAATCGCGATGGAGGAATGCCCACCTTTTGCCGTGGCTGGGGAAAGTTGCCGTTCGATCGCAGTGGAACCGACCTCACGGCCCACGCGTTGAGGGCGATCGCCCCTCTCAGGGAACATGCGGAAATCGATCCTTTTCTGAAGCCGGTGGCCACCGAGGTGCGCGTGTTGTTTGAAGGCGGCCTTGAATATCTCAGCAGGAATCAGAATCCGGATGGATCGTGGAATCCCCTTTGGTTTGGGCATGAGGATGCTCCCGGGATGGGCAACCCCGTGTTCGGCACGGCCAGGGTATTGATGGCGTATCGTGAGTTGGGACTTGGAGATGTCGCTGAGGCGAGGCGGGGAGTGGCCTACCTGGCCGGGGCCCAAAACGCCGATGGCAGCTGGAGCGGTGCCGCGGGCCTGCCGGGCCAGGTGGAGGAAACCGCCCTGGCGCTTGACGCGCTCATCGGCCTGGGAGTGGAAACGGCGCGAACACGGGCGGGTATCCGCTGGTTGGCCGGCGCTGTTCTTGAAGGAAGGCACCTGGAACCCTCGCCCATCGGTTTTTATTTCGCGCGTCTCTGGTATTCCGAGCGCCTCTACCCCATAATCTTCAGCGTCGCGGCGCTTGGAAGGGCCAGGTCCCAAGGCGGGCTGCAATGCCTGTCGGCAACCTGACTTTGGCCCCCATGCCGGGGGTGCCGGCTCGCGATCCCGCCCGAGGAAACCGCCGTGTCCACGATGATCGGGGAACAACCGACGACAACCGTAGCCGAACGAAGGAAGCCGAGCACGGCGCACATCAAGGTTGTTCCTGAAACCCGGGAAATGCGAGACAGGGTTCGCGATGCCGCGAAGGTGCTGGCCGCCAAGCTCGACCGTTCCCGCGGATTCAACCGGGACGAGTTGCGGACGCTCGCCGAGGCCCTGCTCGCCGACATGGGCTTGGGCAGCCAGTATTCCGGGTTTGCCGCCGTTTGCATCGCCAACGAGTTCTGGCGCGAGCAGGTGCAGGCGATTCCGTTCAACCGCCGCCTGCTGCTGCTGCCCCACTGCCTGAAGCATGCCGAGGGCTGCCCGGCCGATTATGACGAGTTCGGCCTTGATTGCCGCAAGTGCGGCGCCTGCTCGGTGGCCGACTTCAAGACCAAGGCCGAAGACTTGGGTTACAAGGTCCTGGTGTCGGAAGGAACGCCGATCGTTCTCAAGATCATCGTTTCGGGACATGTGGACGCCATTGTGGGCGTGGCCTGCCTCAATGTCCTGGAACGGGCCTTCGACAAGATCCTGCTCGCCGGTGTTCCCTGCGTGGCCACGCCGCTGTTGTCGAGCAATTGCAAGAGCACCTCGGTTGACGAGGACTGGGTCATGGACATGATCCAGCTCGAGACACCTCCCGCTCCCGTGAAGACCCGCAGTTTCATGCCGCTGTTGCGCGCCGCCCATTCCTTGTGCGAACAGCCCGAGCTTTCAAGGTTGGCTCCCGGCCCCCGCGCCGACCTGCCAGGCACCGATCCCCTGAGGGCTCATGAGGACATCGCCTATTCATGGATGGCCACGGGCGGCAAAAGGTCGAGGCCGTTCATCACGCTGGCGGCCTATGACGCGATGCTTGGGGGCGCCGGCACGCGCGGTGGTGAATTGGCGATTCCCGATCCGGTGAAGCGCGCCGCCTTGGCGATCGAGGCGTTCCATAAGGCTTCGCTCATCCATGACGACATCGAGGATGGCGACGCCTTCCGCTACGGGCAGGAGACGCTCCATCGCCGACATGGCGTGGGGCCCGCGATCAACATCGGCGATTATCTTGTCGGTTGGGGATACCGATTGCTGGCTCGCGACCGTCAGGCCGTGGGTGCCGTCGTCGCCGCCGACCTGCTTGCCCGTTTCTCCGATGCCCATGTCAAGCTTGCCGAGGGGCAGGGCGCCGAGTTGCTTTGGCGCCAAAGCGCCGACAAGGCCCTCAAGCCGATCGACGCCCTGAGGATTTACGCCCTCAAGACGGCGCCCGCCTTTGAAGCGGCCCTTGGCGCCGGCATCCGGCTGGCGGGGGATCATCCCGAACTCGACAAGACGGTGACTGAGTTCGGCAAGAACCTCGGCATCGCGTTCCAGATTCTCAACGATCTCAAGGATTTCGAGGCGGACTCCGACAACAAGATCATTGCCGGTCAGGATGTTCTGGCATCGAGGCCGACCGTGCTTCTGGCCTTGGCCCTCGAGGCCTTGCCGCCGGCCCGCCGGGAGGAACTGCTGGCCTTGGTCTCGGGCACGGACGCGGTCGATGCCGAGCGTGTTTCCCGGGTCAGGTATCTTTATGAACTAGCCGGGGTCTTTGAAAAAGCCGAACGCTTGGTCGACAAGTTCCGCGCCAAGGCGGAAGACTTGGCCGATGCCGCGACTCCCCCCGATCTCCGCGACCTGCTTTTGTACCTGGTCGACTCCGTCCTCGATGGTTCCAGCCATGTGGTGCCCGAGGCGCCTGCCGAATCGTCCGGCGGACTTGTGAGCCTTCCGGTGGCGTGAGCGCGGAGGCCTCTTGCCATGGGCCCGTTCCTTGAGCGGCTCCTGCGGTGTTTCCCCGATGAGCCTGCCATCGAACCCGAGTATCCCAAAAGCATTCCCGAACCTTATTCAGGCTTGTTGGCCCACGACCATCACATGACCGTGGCCCTGGAAAGGCACCATGGAAATCCGGTCGAGGTGACCGTTCTCCAGAGTCGAATCTTGGGTGAGGAGTATTATCGGCGTATCGTGTTGACCACCCGTGGCTCGAGCAAAGTGGTGCTTTACGGGCTTGTTCGTCTCCAACTTTCGCTGGTGCCGCGGGAAGCCCGGGAGGAGATTCTTGAGGAGAAAAAGCCGCTCGGACGCGTCTTGATCGAACGGAGCGTCCTGAGGCGCGTCGAGCACACGGCTCTCTTGCGCTTTGACTCCCGTCCGGTTGACATGGAGAGGTTCGGACTTTCCGGGCCTTGCCAGCTTTACGGGCGGCTGGCCTACCTGCACTGCGATGACAAACCCGCGATCGAACTGCTTGAGGTGGTTCGACCGTAACAACAGAGTTATCGGGGGATGACCATGCTTTCCATCCTGCTGGCCTTGGCGCCCGCCGTCGCACCCAACCCAGCCGAAGCCGGCCGGATCCAATTCAATCGTGACATCCGCCCGATCTTGTCCGACAAGTGTTTCTTTTGCCACGGCCCCGACAAGGCGCAGCGCAAGGCCGACCTGCGGCTCGATACCCGGGAGGGATTGCTCGGCCGTTCCGGTGAGTCCGGAACCGTTGTTTCGGGCAAGCCCGCGGAAAGCGAGCTTTTCCAACGGATCATCAGCACCGACGCCTCCAAGCGCATGCCCCCGCCCAAGGCGGGAAAGGATTTGACGGAGTCGGAAAAGGTGACCATCCGGAAATGGATCGAGCAGGGCGCCTCCTACGAAGGCCATTGGTCGTTCCAGCCGGTCGCCAAGTCCGGAGTGAACGATGCCGGCGCGATCGACACCCTGATCACGGCTGAACTGGCCCGTCGCGGCCTGGCTCCGGTGGCCGAGGCCGACCGCCGCACCCTGCTGCGCCGCCTTTCGTTCGACCTCACCGGCCTGCCTCCCACCCCTCAGGAGGTGGACGCCTTCATCAATGACAAGGATCCCGGCGCCTATGCCCGGCAGGTTGAACGCCTGCTGGCATCCCCCCGCCATGGCGAAAGGCTGGCGATGTGGTGGCTCGATCTGGTGCGCTACGCCGACAGCGTCGGTTACCACGGCGACCAGCCCGTGAGCGTCCATCCGTTCCGCCAGTATGTGGTGGAAAGTTTCAATGCCAATGTGCCGTTCGACCGCTTCACCCGCGAGCAATTGGCGGGCGACCTGATCGCTGATGGCGGCGACCGAGGAAAAATCGCCTCCGGATACAACAGGCTGGGGATGATGAGCGCCGAGGGAGGCGTGCAGCCCAAGGAATACCTGGCGAAGTACATCGCCGAGCGGGTTCGGAATGTCTCGGGCGTCTGGATGGGCGTCACCCTGGGGTGCGCCGAATGCCACGACCACAAGTACGATCCGTTCACGGCGAAGGACTTCTACCGCATGCAGGCGTTCTTCGCCGACATCAATGAAAAAGGCCTTTACGGAGGCGGCAAGGATTGGGGCCCGAGCATCGCCGTGCCGATGGCCTCGCAGCGCGAGGAGCTGGCGAAGGTTGACGCCGAAATCGCCAAGCTGCGCGCGGTCTCGACCAAGACCGACCCCGTGATGGAATCAGCCCAGTTGGCGGCCCGCGAGGCGTGGCGGATCCTTGAGCCAAGGAAGGTCGCGAGCACCGGCGGCGCCAAGCTGGCGGTCCGGGGCAACGGCCAGGTGGTGGCCTCGGGCAAAAATCCCGCGACGGACACCCACGAGATCGAGGTTGTGGCGCCACCGGGCGGGCTGGCCGCGATTCGCCTTGAAGTGATTCCCGCCGACGGGTTCCCCGCGCGCGGTCCCGGGCGCGCGGCCAATGGCAATTTCGTGCTGACGGAAATCGTGGCCCGCAAGGCCGGTGAACCGAAGGCCGATCCCTTGTCATTCTCATCGGCCCGGGCCACTTTCGAGCAGAAGGGCGCGCTGACGGGCAACCCATGGGGTCTTTGGACAGTTCGCGCGGCGATCGACAAGGATGCCAAGGGCCGCAACTGGGGCTGGGCCGTCATGGAGGAAGCGGGGCAAGCCAACGCCGCCGAGTTCACGCTGGCCTCACCCGTTTCCGAGGGAACGGCGCTCCGGGTCAGCCTGGAGCAAAACCATCCCAATGCCGGGCACACGCTCGGCTCCTACCGGTTGATGGGCTCCTCCAAGCCAGCCGACCCGCTGCTCAGGCCGCTTGCCGATGACGCCACCGCCATCCTGGCCAAGGCGCCGGCCTCCCGCACCGCCGAGGAGAAGGCCAAGCTGCTGGCCGCCATCCGCCGTGACATCAACGAGGGGGCCGGCACCGGGGCCGAGCTGAAAAAACTCGAAAAGCGAAGGGCCGAAATCCTGGCTGGCGCGCCAACCACGCTCGTCACGGAGCGGGTGATGCCGCGCACCGTCCGAATCCTGCACCGGGGCAATTGGATGGATGACAAGGGAGAAATCGTCACCCCGGGGATTCCGGAAGTCCTGGGTGGTTTCAAGGCTCGCGGCGCGACTCCCGACCGTCTCGACCTGGCCAACTGGCTTGTGTCGCCTGAGAATCCGCTCACCGCCCGAGTCACCGCCAACCGCATCTGGAAGATGTTCTTCGGGGCCGGGCTTTCCCGTTCGCTCGATGACCTTGGTTCCCAAGGTGATTGGCCAAGCCATCCGGCGCTTCTTGATCACCTTGCTTCCCGCTTCGTCGAGTCCGGCTGGGACCTGAGGGCCCTGATCCGGGGCATCGTGATGTCGGATGCCTACAGGAGGTCATCGGTGGCGGCCCGTGCTGTCCGTGAATCCGACCCTTACAACCGGTACCTGGCCCGGCAGTCCCGTTACCGTGTCGATGCCGAGATGGTTCGCGACAACGCGCTGGCCGTCTCCGGATTGCTGGTGGAGCAGGTGGGCGGTCCCAGCGTGTTCCCGTTCCAGCCGCCGGGCTATTGGGCCTACCTCAATTTCCCCACCCGGGAGTGGCGCAACGACGACGGATCCTCGAGATACCGCCGCGGCCTGTATGTGCATTGGCAACGGCAATACCTGCATCCCTCCCTCGCGGCATTCGACGCCCCGTCGCGTGAGGAATGCACGGCGGAGCGCTCGCGCAGCAACACGCCGCTTCAGTCGCTTGTCCTGCTCAACGATCCGGTCCATGTGGAGGCCGCGCGCGAACTGGCCCGCCACGCTCTTGAGGCCAAGCCGGATGATGCCGCAAGGCTTTCGTGGATTTTCAGGCAGGCCCTGCAGAGGGTGCCTTCCCCCGAGGAGTCCAAGGTGCTGGCTGCGCTGATCGACAACCAGAGGAAGCATTTCAAGGGCCTGCCCGCTGATGCCGCGGCCCTGGTTTCCGTCGGCGGATTCAAGCCCGTTCCCGGCGCCGAAACCATCGAACTGGCCGCGTGGACCGGAGTGGCCCGCGCCATGCTCAACCTCCATGAAACAATCACGCGAGACTGAGGAGACACGACATGCTTCCTGAAACCATCGCCCGCCGCAGCTTCCTTCGAGCGGGTGGCCTCAGCCTTGGATCCATGGCCCTGGGCCAGTTGCTGGCCCGCGATGGCCGGGCCGCGGCCGCCGTGCCAAAGTTGCCGTTCGCCCCCAAGGCCAAGCGCGTGATCTGGCTCTACATGGCCGGCGGCATGAGCCATATCGACACCTTCGACAACAAGCCCAAGCTGGCGCAGATGAGCGGCCAGCCGATGCCCGAGTCGGTGACGAAGGGCAAGCAGATCGCCCAGCTTCAAGGCGCCAAGCTCAACTGCCTGGGGCCGCAGCATCCCTTCAAGAAATGGGGGCAGTCCGGGCAGGAAATATCGGTGATTTGGCCCAAGCTCGCCGAGGCCTGCGCCGACAGGATGTGCATCGTCCGTTCGCTTTCCACCGAGGCGATCAACCATGACCCGGCCCACACCTTCATGAACACCGGGTCGATGATTCCCGGCCGGCCGGCCATGGGTTCTTGGCTGCTTTACGGCCTTGGAAGCGAATCGGACAACCTGCCGGGATTCATCGTTCTGGTGTCGACGGGCAAGTTCGGCCAAAGGCAGCCGATCGCGGCGCGCCAATGGCACTCGGGGTTCCTTCCCGGGCAGCATCAGGGGGTGGAACTGCGCGGCACGGGCGACCCCGTGCTCTATGTTCGCAATCCCGCGGGCGTGGACATGTCGGCCCAGCGGCAGGTGGTGGACGCGGTGGGCGACCTCAACCGTTTGCGCGACCGCGCCGTGGACGACCCGGAAATCTCGACGCGGCTGAGCCAGTATGAACTCGCGTTCCGCATGCAGACAAGCGTTCCCGGCCTCATGGATCTTTCCGATGAACCCAAGAGCATGCTTGATCTGTACGGCACGCGCGGTGGCGACGGCAGCTTCGGCTCCAACTGCCTGCTGGCCCGCCGCCTGGCCGAACGCGGCGTGCGCTTCATCCAGCTTTACCACCGCGATTGGGATCACCACGGTGCCGTGAAGGACCATGTGGCCGGCACGGCGGGCGAGGTGGACCAGGGTGCCGCCGCGCTGATCACCGACCTGGCGCGCCGGGGAATGCTCGACGACACCCTCGTGGTGTTCGGCTCGGAGTTCGGCCGAACGCCGATGGCGCAGGGCAGCGGCCGCGACCATCACCTGGCTGGCTTCACGATGTGGTTCGCCGGCGGCGGCATGCGCCCGGGATTCAGCTACGGCGCCACCGATGAATTCGGCTACAACGCCGTGGAAAACAAGGTTTCGGTTCACGATGTGCATGCCACGCTGCTGCACCAGTTGGGCATCGACCATGAGCGGTTCACCTACCGCTTCCAGGGGCTCGACATGAGGCTGACGGGGGTGGAGCCAAGCCGCGTGGTGAAGGAGATTCTGGCGTAGCCTTTCACCGGATTTTTGGCGGCCGGATCATAACCGTGCGTTTCACAGCCTTGCGGGCGATGCCGCCATGTCGGTGACTGATTTGTTGTCTTTGCCGGCATGAAATTCCGAAGTCGCCAAATTGTCCGATCCGTAAAACATAAATAATTTCCTTGAAGTCATTTGCAATGGTGGCACACCGCACGGATGTCGGTAGTGGGCATGGCCGTGCCGCGCCAATTGAATTTCAAAGGTTGATGCCAATGACATAGGAGGGCGGTGCGCGGGACGATTCCAAACATTGGCCTTGGCCGTGTGGAAGGGGACGGATCGTACAACCGGTGAGCCATGCGCGTGAGGGCTTTATTGGGTGCCAAAAGCGGGTTAATCTATGGTGATCCCACCCGCAGGTACCCTCCCGATGCTTGCCTCGCTGTTCCTCGTGATGCTTCAGTCACCGAACGCGCCCGACTTTGCGCGGGAAGTCAGGCCGATCCTTGCCCGGGCCTGCTTCAAGTGCCATGGGCCCGACGAAGGCGCCCGCAAGGGCAAGTTAAGGCTTGATGAATCCGACTTGGCGCGACTCGGCGGGCGAAGCGGACACCCGGCCATCGTTCCAGGCAAGCCTGGTGACAGTCCGCTGGTTGGGCGCCTTGACGCCGAAGGCGCCCAGCGGATGCCTCCGCGGTCCACGGGATTGGAACTTTCCATAAAGGAAAAGGCCATCCTGAGGGATTGGGTGGCCTCGGGGGCGGAGTACCAAAGGCACTGGGCGTTCGTGGCCCCCGTGAAGCCCGCCCTTCCGCCTGTGCGCCAAGCCGATTGGTGCCGCAACCCGATCGACCGCTTTGTGCTGTCGCGACTGGAGGCGGCGGGATTGAAGCCATCTCCTGAGGCCGACCGTTACACGCTGGTCCGAAGGTTATCATTCGACCTGACGGGATTGCCTCCCACTCCCGAGGAGTCCGACGCCTTCGTGGCGGATAAACGGCCGGACGCCTTTGCGAGACTGGTTGACCGTCTGCTGGCTCATCCGGGCTACGGCGAACGGTGGGCCCGCAAGTGGCTTGACCTGGCGCGCTACGCCGACACCAATGGCTACGAGAAGGACAGGCCGCGGACCATTTGGCCGTGGCGGGATTGGGTGATTGGCGCTTACCGCGGCGACCTTCCTTACGATCAGTTCGGCATCCAGCAACTGGCCGGCGACATGCTTCCCGGGGCCACGCGTGAGCAGGTGGTGGCGACCGGTTTCCATCGCAACACAATGCTCAACGAGGAGGGCGGCATCGATCCCCTCGAATTCCGCTACCATGCGGTCGCCGATCGCGTGAACACCACGGGCACGGCGTTCCTGGGTCTAACCCTGGGCTGCGCCCAATGCCATACCCACAAGTACGATCCTGTTACTCATGTGGATTATTTCAGGCTCATGGCGTTCCTCGACAACACGGAGGAACCCGAGCTGGAGATGCCGCCGGAAGGGGCCGCCGGCAAGGCGGCGGAAGCCAGCCGTAAGGTCGCGGAGTTGGAGAAAGCGTTGCCCGGTCGGTTTCCCGACAACGGTTTCGAGGCCGCCTTCCAGGCTTGGCTCCAGCGGGAAAGGGCCCGCGCCGTGGTCAGGGTGCCGCTTGTGCCGACCAAGCTGTCGAGCAATCTTCCCCGCTTGCGACACGAGGGTGACGGGGTCGTTTTCGCCGATGGCGACGCCACCAAGAATGACATCTACAAGCTCGAGGGAAACGGATCTTTTCTTGGCATGACGGAACTTCGGGTTGAGGCGCTTCCCGATGACAGGCTTCCCGCCGGCGGTCCGGGCCTGAGCTACTACGAGGGGCCCAAGGGGGATTTCCTGCTGACCCGCATCAGCCTCGAGATCGACGGGAAACCGGTCGCCTTCACTCGCGCCACGCAAACCGCGGGTTCCCCGGCCATGCTGGCGCTGGATGACAACCTGCAAACCGGCTGGGGTGTTCCCGGCCAGCCCGGTCGGCGCAACGCCGCGACATTTTTCA
>JAGWVO010000594.1 GCA_018970845.1 Planctomycetota bacterium | reverse complement strand
CAAAAGGATCACGGATTGGTCCTCGACCTCGTAACCGACTCGCTTGCCCGCGATGAAAACACCGAAGGTGGCGCGCCCCTCCATTTTCCGCGCCGCTTCGAGGAGGCCGCCGGACGGGCGAGTCTCCTGGGCGCCGGCTAAAATAGCTCCGACGATCCACAGGGCAATCATGGCGTTGTCCTCCCATCACTTTCGAAAGGTCCCTCAAGCGCCGGGCCAAGCCATCCGGTGAGATTTCCAACGGCCTGCTCGAGAACATCCTCTCCGATCGCGGGCGAAGCGCCATCGGGAACCGGCAACGAATCCCCAAGATCCATCCAGCTCACGCATCCGTCCCATGCCAAATTCCAGGCCAAATCCACCGGGGGAGAACAGATCCAGACGCGTGGAAGCCAAACCCGAAGGCCGGGCCGTCGGTAATGAAAGCGCCTCGACACGGTTTCATCATTCATGGCGTGCATGGGGCGTAGCGAGGCTAGCAATTCGGGATCATTCACTTCCCAAGTGGCCACAAGGCGGGCCACGAGGCCGAGCCTGAGAATGCCTCCGGGGCCGCGATATTTTTCCGACTGGCTAAGAAGCTCCAAACATTCCGGCCTTAGCCCCTGCTCCTGCTGGTGAACCCAGGTGGGAACCAGCCAGAACGGGCCGTTGGGTTGGCCCGGGCCGGAATCACCCACCCCGCCCTTTCGAAGCAACACCATCGGCCGCCCCGCAGCCAGACCCGCGCAGGTGGATGCCCATTCCTTCAGGGCCGCCCTCGCATTCATGGCCCCTTGCCTTCCCTTGGTTGAAACTCCGGCCTGGGCGCCCTGAGAAGCAGTCCCTCAACGGCCAGCCGGGGTGACAGTCCATTGAACAAAACCTCATGCACTCCCCGGCAAATCGGCATGTCCCATCCCCTGGCACGGGCCAAAGGCATGAGGGCCTTGACGGTGTTGACGCCCTCGACCACCTGCCCTCCGGATCCCAGGGCTTCCTCGAGTGATCTTCCCAAACCGATGGCGCGGCCCAGGCGCCTGTTCCGGCCATGGGGACTGAAGCAAGTCGTCAGCAGGTCGCCGATCCCGGCGAGCCCCGAGAAAGTTCCGGGCTCGGCTCCGAGAGCCTCGCCGCTGCGCGCGATCTCGGCCAAGCCGCGGGTGAGCATCGCGGCCTTGGCGTTGTCGCCCAATTCGAGGCCATCGCAAATGCCCGCGGCGATCCCGATGACATTCTTGAGGGCTCCGGCCCATTCGACCCCCGCCATGTCGGAATTGGTGTACACACGGAAACGGTCGGTCATGATTCGTTCCTGCGCCTCGATGGCCAGCGACGCGTCATGAGACGCCACCACCACCGCCGCGGGAAGCCCCTTGGCCACCTCCTCGGCATGACTGGGGCCGCTCAGCACCGCAAGCGGCCGCTCACCCCATTCCCGGCGAATGATGCCAGTCGGCATGAGCATGGAACCGGATTCAATCCCCTTGACGAGGCTGACGACGGGAACATGGCGGTCAACGGCCCCGGCATGGCCGCGCAGAACGCCGGCCAGATGGGCCGTGGGCACGGCCACAAGGAGCATCGAACATCCCGCCATCGCCGCCGAGGCTTCGGTTTCAATGGCCACGGTATCGGGCAGCGTGGCGCCCGGAAGAAGTTCCGGGTTGCCGCGCTCCCGCCTCAGCAGTTGCGCCGTGTTGGAACGCGGGCACCAGATGTTGACCCAGTGGCCCGGCTTCCTGCCGATCAGGCCGGCCATCGCCAAGGCCCAGGCGCCCGATCCGAGGATTGCCACGCGGTGTGTCATGCCATGCCCGTCAAATGTGCCGGAAATGATGATGGAGACGACATCATCACCAAACCCTTTTCCCTTTTTGTGGGGATTTTGAGAAGAAGCGTCCTTCCAACTGTCGAAACATCATATGTGACACGGGAATCCGCGACGGTAAGCCATGTCACACCCCGGGATTTTCCCATGAATCCAGCCCTCAAGATTTACGAACAACCCGAGGATGAGGGGGCGGTCCAACCCGCCACCGTCAAGGTGTGCCTGGGCGACCTTCTTCCCATCCTCGCATTGCTTCACAGGCGGAATTTCGCCTGGT
>JAGWVO010000593.1 GCA_018970845.1 Planctomycetota bacterium | reverse complement strand
ACCCCGGGGCCCCGGTTAGGAGATCTGGCATCAAAATCGGTCAGGTCTCACGGGTTGACCTGGATGAAGAGACGGGAATGGTCCGCGTGAGCATCATGCTGGACAAGCCATACAGGCTGAGAAAATTCGAGGTTCCCATGCTGAGCACGGGCCTGCTGGCCGGCGACGCGTCGATTGAATTGGTCGCGGCCAAGGTTCCTCCGGGGGGCTCGGTTCCAGACCGGGGTGAGGTCGATCCGGCGTCGACGGTGGAGGGGAAACGGTCCGCCAATGTTGACGCGCTATTGAACCGGGCATCGGAAGTGGCGCCGATGACGCAGGAATTGCTCTTCGATTTGAAGAAATCGATGCAGCGACTCGAAAAGATCGCCCCGAAAATCGAGGAAACCTTGGATGAGTATCGGGACTTGGCCCGCCAGGCCAACAAGGCTTTTCCTGAGTTGAAAAAGGACATTCAGGAGGCGGTGGCGAGCGCCAGGAACACGGCCAAGAGCATCGAGGAGGCGGTGCCTGATTTGAGAAAGCAACTTGACTCGCTTGTGGGGGAATTCAAGGGCCTCGCCAAGGATTTCAGGGATGTGATTCCTGAAGGGAAACGAATTCTCGAAGAAACCGCCAAGGAGGTCCGGGACACCCTCAAGGTTGCCAAGGACTTGGCGCCGGATGTCAAGAAAACGATGGATGACGCGGGTGCGGCCATCAGGCAGTACGGGCGTCTGGGTGAAAGGGTGGATGTCTGGTTCCAGGCCAACAAGGAATCGATAGCCAAGACGGTTGAGGCTTTAAAGACAGACCTTGAAAGGGCTGGGGAACTGCTAAGTCCTGAAAATCGCAAGCATTTTGACGCCATTTTGGCGAATTTCAGGAAGGGGTCCGACAGGCTCGATGAGGTGGCCAAGCAGGCGGAAGTCGCACTCAAGGAAGCCGGTGATTTGTTCAAACAGGTCAACCTCTTCATCAAGGGCGTCGAGGAAGGAGGGGCCGGAATCTTGCAAGGGGATGAATCCAAGGGATCAAAGATCGGCCGCAGGCTTGGGTCGGTGGCCAGAAGCCTTGACGAATCCCTGCAAAAGGTGAACCGAATGTTGGGAGACGTGCAGGGATTGGTCAGGGAGGCGGGCGCATCGGACGGAACCTTGAGACGGCTTTTGCAAGATCCGGCGGTGGCTCAAAAAATCGACGAACTGTTGGCGCAAGCCATCAGGATGGTGCCAAAATTGGACAGGATCCTGCAGGATGCCGAGACATTCGCGGACAAGATCGCCCGGCATCCCGAGTTGCTTGGTGTTGGTGGCGCGGTTCGTCCGGGCAATGGATTGAAGGATCCTCCGGCACGACCCATGAATCCGCCTGGATTTCCACCTTCAGGACCTGTCCCGCCCATCGTGCCTTGATTCGGGTCAGGACCCCATCGGGCTGCGATGGAAATGGATGTGGCGCCATTTTCCATCAACCCGACGCCAGACCCGGGTTTCCGCCATTCCCACGCTTTTGAACGATCCGTCATTCTCCCGTTGCACGAGTCTTATGTAGCCGATGATTCCAACATCACCGACGACATGAACCATTTCACTTGAAATGGTGGTGCGGTGCTTCCCGCGGGAACCACCCGGGCCGAAGTAAAATTTGTGAAATTCCAAACCTCTCACTGGCAATCCGAAGGATTCCGCCTCGATGGCCGTCAGCGACGGGTCGCACAATTCCTGATACTTGTCCCAGTCGCCGCCGGCGATGGCCTCGAGAAGTTCTTGGGTCACCTTGATGATTTCCAGTTCGGCTGGTGTGGACATGCTTCAACTCCTTACCTGCGGAATGTAAGCCGTTATCGGCCTCCATGATCCAGTTACGGTTTGTGGGTCGCTCGCGCCAGTCGGGGTGGCGAATCTTCGCTGTTCCGTACTGATAACCATGATTTTTCTTATGATTCGACCAGCACTTGATCCCGGAGGTCGCTGGCCATGGCCGCTGCAGATCATCACGAATCCTTGCTGAGGTTGGCCGATATCCGTGGAATCGAGCCCGGTTTCATGGATGGTTCGGGGGCTTGGATTGTGCCCCAAACCGAAACCTTGTTGTCCATACTCAGGG
>JAGWVO010000592.1 GCA_018970845.1 Planctomycetota bacterium | reverse complement strand
AGTGGGCGGAGGACCGGCCAAAATTGGCTGGGGTTTTTCAGCGTCGCCACTGGTTGACAAGGGGAATCTGATTGTTGCCACGGGTGGAGCAGGAGGACTTTTCACATCGTTGGATGCAGCGTCTGGCAAGGTTGTCTGGCGAAGCAAGGACCTTAAGATCCAAGCGACATATGGCTCGGTCACGGCTGGGGATTTCGGTGGTAACCGACAATACATCGTCATGACCCAAAATGGCGCGGCTGCCGTCAATGCCAGCGATGGATCCACGGCATGGCAATACAAAAGGGATTCCGACTACCCCGACATCGTGGCTGGAACTCCGATTGTCACTGCGTCGGGGATTTATATCTCCGCCGGATATGGAGGCGAAGCGACCCTGCTCAAGCCCTCCAGCAAGGGAGTTGATGTGGTTTGGACGGGCAAGGAAATCTCTTCAAACTTGGGAGGCTTCGTGATTTCAGGCCAGCATGTCTTTGGTTTTCATGGCAAAAGGTCATGGGCCTGCCAAGAACTCCAAAGCGGGAATGTCGCATGGACTGGCAAGCGAAATTCTCTTGGCTCGGGAAGCGCCATCCTTGCCGATGGAAAATTGATAGCCCTCGCTGAAGACACAGGCGCGGTGGCAATGATTCAAGCCGATCCAACCGCATACAAAGAACTTTCTAGGTTTTCCTTGCCCGCCGAATCGGCAATCAGGAAAACAGGCGGGAGGCGATGGACACATCCAGCGATCGCTGACGGCCAGTTATATCTGCGAGACCAGGAATTGGTCTTTTGCTACAAGTTAAAATAATTATCCCGTGATGATCGATTCACCCTTGATCAAGGCCAAGGCGGCACGATTGTGCCAAGCCTTGGCCTCCAGTATTTTTTGGCTCGAAAGATTTTCCAAACTAGGAATGCCGCTGCCGAAAGATTTGAATGAGATCCTGAAGACGCCGACGATTTCAAAAACCGATCTTGTTCAAAACCAAGGCGCTTTTCCACCTCTGGGAACCATCCCGAACGGTCAAGTCACAAGATGGCACCAATCTTCCGGAACACTGGGAAATCCTTTGGGCTGGGCGGATTCAACTGATGACTGGGAAAGACTATTGCGCATTTGGAATGTCCTGTATGAGATTGCGGGCATTACAAATTCAGACAAACTTTTTTTCCCATTTTCGTTTGGACCGTTTTTGGGTTTCTGGAGTGCTTTTGAAGCAGCGACAAGGTCGGGGATTTATTGCATTGCAGCCGGTGGGCTTACCACACAGGCGAGAATCAGGATGATTGAGCGCCACGGAATCACCGTGGTGCTTGCTACGCCTTCCTACGCCCTTCACATGGCAGAGGTGGGGTCCGGGCTGGGGATATCTTTGCACCAAACACCGGTCAGGACCCTGATTTTGGCAGGAGAACAGGGCGCGAGCATCCCAAGTCTTCGAAGTCGTCTTGAAAATGCATGGGGCGCACGAGTTCTTGATCATCATGGAATGACTGAAACTGGTCCGGTATCGATGGAATGCCGGTTGAATCCAGGCGTTCTTCACATCGCGACTGACTCATATGTTTGCCAAATTCTTGACCCAAATGCCGATCAAGAAGTTGAGGAAGGTGAGCTAGTTTTGACCCCACTCGAACGATTGACGATGCCGCTCATCCGATATCGGACAGGGGATTTGGTTAAAAGGCACAACGAGATCTGTCCTTGCGGAAGGAACTTGCTCAGTCTTTCAGGCGGCATCAAGGGCCGCCTGGATGACATGCTGATTATCAGGGGCAACAACATTCATCCGGAGGCCATTGAAAATTGGATGTGGAGCCAGACTGGCGTGGCTGAATTCCGAATCGAAGTCATACCATCTTCAGGCATGCCAAAAATCAGGTTGGTGGTTGAAGCCGAGAGGGAATCGGATCCCACAAGGCTTCAGGAAAAAATTTATTCAGGTTTCCAAGAACGGTTTCTCTTCAAGGCCGATGTCAAAATCACGGAGAGTCCACTCGAACGATATGAAATGAAGGCCCGCAGGTTCAGGAGACTGGAAAACTCCTGAAATTATTCAGTCGATTTAATTTTTGAGTTGCTCCATTTTCTCGTTCACTTCGG
>JAGWVO010000064.1 GCA_018970845.1 Planctomycetota bacterium | reverse complement strand
TGTCCGTCGGCGTGATGGCGACCTGGCTTGGCTGGCGCTGGATCGGCCCATCGGTCGCCGACCTGCTTTTCGACCCCGTCATCGGCGGATTGCTGGCGGTGGCGGGCCTTGGCGGCCTGCTGCTGTTGAGCCTGCTGCTGCGATTCACCCGCGGCGGCGAGGAAAGTTCCATGGCCTCGTTAGACTGATCGGTCTAGGCTGGAGGAATGAACCTCCTGTCGCGCTTGGCCGGACGAATGTCCGGACTTCTCGTGGTCGTGGCGGCCTGCGTGGGCGGGTACCTCCTGATCCATTCCCTTCCCAGCGCCGGCCCCAAGGCTTCCAAGGACGCTTCCAAGGCGGCCGAGGAGGAGATCAGCGTGACTTTGTCCCCGGTCAAGGCGCGGGCCATCAGGCGCACCGTGCGCGTGGTGGGCGGGTTGCAGGGCCAGGAGGAAGTGCTTCTTTCTGCGAAGGTGGAGGGGCGGATCAAGCGCCTCCGGCATGAGGTGGGCGACCAGGTGGCCTCGGGTGAGGTGATCCTGGAAATCGAGGACAGGGATTACAAGTTGCTGGTGGAGGAGGAGCGGCGGGCGCTGGCGGTGGACCTGGCGAAGCTGGGGATCGAGAAGCCCCCCCAAGGCGAAATGGAACTGGGCCGCGTTCCGCTGGTGGAAAGGGCCCGCAGGCTGGAGGAAAACTCGCGGGCCAAGTACGAGCGGGTCAGGCGCCTGGGCGGCGCCGCCACCCGCGAGGAGCAGCAGACATCCGAGACGGAGGCGCAGGTGGCGCGCAGCAACCTCGATGCCGCCTACCTCGACGCCCGGGCGCTGTTGGCCTCGGTGAGGCAGCGGCAGGCCCTCCTGGAAACGCGGGAGCAAAAGCTGCGCGACACCCAGGTCATGGTGGATCCGCTGTCGCCGGCGCGTGCCGCCGCGGCCGGGCTGGGAGCCATTGGAAGGACCGAGAAATGGGTGGTGGCGCAGAGGATGGTGTCGGAGGGCGAACTGGCCCGCATCGGCACGCCCCTGGTGCGCGTGGTGCTCGACGATCCCCTCAAGCTGCAGGCGGCGCTGCCGGAACGCGAATCGAACAAGGTGAAGGTGGGGCAGGCTGTCGAGGTGGCGGTGGAGGCCTGGCCCGGGAGGAAGTTCGCCGGCACGGTCTCGCGGGTGAATCCGACGGTGGATCCCGCGAGCCGGACCTTCTTCGTCGAGGTGCAGTTGCCCAATCCCGCGCGCGACCTGAGGGCCGGAATGTTCGCCCGCGGCGAAATCGTCGTGGGCGCCGGCGAAGGCGCCTTGACCGTGCCGGAGGAGGCGCTGGCCAGCTTCGCTGGAGTGGTGCGCCTGTTCGTGGCCGAGGGGGGCCGGGCAAGGGCCCTGGAGGTGACGATGGGCGAGCGGGGAAGCTCCCCCGGATCCGCCGCCTGGGTGGAGGTGATTCCGGCCAAGGGCGGCAGGCTGGCTGCGGGCGACATGGTGGTGGCGAGCGGGCTGGCCCGCATTTCCGACGGCGCCGCCATCCGGGCCCGGGGGAGCGATTGACCCCATGGCGATCTGGGATGTCTGCATCAGGCGGCCGGTCTTCACCGCCATGCTCCTGGCGGCGCCCCTCGTGTTCGGCATGGTCTGCTATTCCCGGCTCGGCGTGGACCTCTTCCCCAATGTCGATGTCCCCGTGGTCGCCGTCTCCACCGTCCTCCGCGGGGCCAGCGTCGAGGAGATGGAGAGCACCGTCACCAAGCCGCTCGAGGAGATCTGCAACACCGTCTCGGGCATCGACGAGCTGAGGTCGACGACGCGCGAGGGCTTCAGCCAGATCATCATCCAGTTCGTTCTGGAGAAGAACGGGGCCACCGCGGCGCAGGAGGTGGAATCGAAGGTCAGGAGCATCCTGTCACAGTTGCCCGAGGGCACCCAGACGCCGATCATCGACCGGTTCGACCTCGACTCCTCGCCGGTGCTGTCGATCGCCCTGTCGGGACGGCGCGACCCGCGCGAGGTGACGGAACTGGCGCGCAAGTCGCTCAAGGAGGACCTCGAGTCGCTCCCGGGAGTCGGCCGGGTCGTCGTGACGGGCGGCCGGGCCCGGGCCATCCAGGTCGAGGTGGATCCCGAGAGGCTGCTCAAGTACGAGGGGCTTGGCATCACCGACATCCGCCGGGTGCTGGCCGGGGAGACGCAGGAGCTGCCAGGCGGCCGGGTGGAGCAGGGCACCGCGGAAATCGGCCTGCGCACGATGGGTCGCGTCGCCCGTCCAGAACACCTGCTCAAGCTCATCATCGCCAACCGGTCGGGCCAGCCGATCCGCCTCGAGGATGTCGCGACCGTCGCCGACTCGGTGGAGGAGCCAAGGAGTTCGGCGAGGCTTTACAGGGCGGGGGAATCCGATCCCGCAAGGCCGGGCGATCCGGCGGTCACGCTGCTGGTCCAGCGGCAATCGCGCGCCAACATCGTCAAGGTGGTCGACACGGTGCTCAGGCGCGTGGAGGAACTCAAGGCGATCCTGCCTCCCGATGTGAAGCTCGCCATCGTGCGCGACCAGTCCCGGTTCATCAAGAAATCGTTCGAGGAACTGAGGCTGCATTGCCTCATGGCGGCGCTTCTCGTGAGCCTCACCGTGCTGCTGTTCATCCGCGACTGGCGCACCACCGTGATCGCCACGCTTTCCATCCCCCTTTCCATCATCGCCACCTTCGCCTTCATGGAATGGATGGACTTCACCCTCAACAACATCACGATGCTCGGGCTGATCCTGGCGGTGGGCATCGTCATCGACGACGCGGTGGTGGTTCATGAGAACATCTTCCGCCACATGGAGGAGATGGGGAAACCCCCGATGAAGGCCGCCGGCGACGCCACCGCCGAGATCGCGCAGGCCGTGGTCGCCACGACCCTGTCGCTCCTGGTGATCTTCATGCCGATCGCCTTCATGAACGGCAGGGTCGGCCGTTTCTTCAGCAGCTTCGGCATGGTGATCGCCTTCTCCATTTTCATGAGCATGATCGTCTCGTTCACGATGACGCCGATGCTCTGCTCCCGCTTCCTGCTGCCCGAGACGCACGGCGCACGCAGCAAGTCGGGCCTTGTCTGGAGGATCGTGGAGAAAACCTACCTGGGCATCCTGGCCTGGTCGCTCGGAAGGCGCTGGGTGGTGGTCGTGTTGTCGGTGGCGCTGATGGCCGCCACGCCGGCGTTGTTCGGCAAGGTGGGCAAGGAATTCGTGCCGCGGGACGACCAGAGCGAGTTCGAGGTGGTCGCCACATTGCCCGAGGGGTGGTCGCTCGAACGCGTCGAGCGCCTCATGATCGACCTGGAGTCGAGGTTGCGCAAACTCCCGGGGGTTCGCTTCACCTTCCTCCAGGTGGGCGACACCGGCGGCCGCGAGGGCAAGGCGCAGGGGAATGTCTCCACAGCCTCGGTCTATGTGAGGCTTTCGGAACTCGAGGAACGCGAATTCAGCCAGTTCGATGTCATGAACGAGGCCCGGGCCCTCGTCTCGGATTATCCCGACCTCCGCGCCGCCGTGCAGGATGTCTCGGCGTTCAACGGCACCGGGTTCCGGCAGGTGATGATCGACTTCAACATGCGCGGACCCGACATGCTCAGGCTCAAGGACTATTCCGACGAGCTGGCCCGCTGGATGCGCGAGCAAGGGTACTTCGTGGATGTCGACACCTCTCTGTCGCTCAGGAAGCCTGAATTGAGGATCATTCCGGACCGGGAAAGGGCCAGCGAGCTGGGCGTGACGGTCGAGTCGATCGCGCAGGCGGCGGGCCTGCTCGTGGGCGGGGAGATCGTGGCCCGCTACAAGGAGGCCGACGAGCAGTACGATGTGTGGCTTCGGGCGCGTCCCGAGTCGAGGCAGGACCGGGCGACGCTCGAGCAGCTTTCGGTGCCCTCGACCCGCCCGGGCGCCGGCCCCGTGAGGCTCGCCAGCGTGGCGCGCTTCGAATACGCGATGGGCCCGCAGTCGATCGACAGGTTCTCCCGCCAGAGGCAGGTGGTGATATCCGCGAACCTCGAGGGGGTGGCCCTGGGCGAGGCCGTCGCCGCGCTCACCGCCAAGGTGAAGTCGCTCGACCTTCCCGCCGACTACCGCTGGGAGTTCATCGGCCGGGCCAAGCTGCTGGCGGAGCAGGGAAACAGCTTCGCCATCGCCTTCATCCTGAGCGTGGTGTTCATGTACATGGTGCTGGCGGGTCAGTTCGAGAGCTTCCTGCACCCTGTCACGATCATGCTGTCGCTGCCGCTCACCATTCCTTTCGCGGTGTTTTCGCTGGTGGTCCTCAGGACCAGCCTCGACATCTACGCGACCTTCGGGATGTTCATGCTGTTCGGTATCGTCAAGAAGAACGGCATCCTGCAGGTGGACGCGGCGAACCAGGCGCGGGCGCGCGGGATGGGGCGTGACGAGGCGATTCTGGAGGCCAACCGCAGCCGGCTTCGCCCGATCCTGATGACCACGGTGATGCTTGTCGCCGCCATGCTGCCGATGGCCATGGGAGAGGGGCCCGGCGCCGCCAGCCGGGCGGGCATGGCCAAGCTCATCATGGGCGGGCAGGCGTTGTCGCTCCTGCTCACCCTGCTCATTGTTCCCGTCGTCTCGACTTTCTGGGATGATGTCGGTTCGTGGTGGGCGCGCCGAAGGGCCCGTCCCATGGTGGAGACGGCATGAAGGACCTCGTGATCCTTGATTACGGCATGGGAAACCTGCGGAGCGTGCAGAAGGCGTTCGCCCATGTCGGTTGCGACGCTGCGATCACGGCGGATCCCGACCGCGCGGCGCAAGCCACGCACCTTGTGCTTCCCGGCGTGGGTGCGTTTGGCGACGCCATCAAGGCCCTGAGGGGCTCGGGGCTCGACCAGCCGATCATGGCCCACCTGAAGGCCGACAAGCCATTCTTGGGCATATGCCTGGGGTTGCAGCTGCTCTTTGAAAGGGGCCTGGAGGATGGCGACCACCGCGGACTCGGCTGGTTCGGCGGCGAGGTCGTGCGCTTCCCCGACCGCGAGGGTCTCATCGTGCCCCACATGGGTTGGAACACGGTGGCCCATGGCCAGGCGCCCGGCGAGGTGTTTGGCTCGGTGGCCGGCGGCACCCATTTTTACTTTGTCCATTCCTTCCACGCGCGGCCCACGGAACCAGTCGCCGCGCTCACATGCGACTATGGCGACGGCTTCGTCGCCGCGGTGAGCCGGGGCCGATGCCATGCCGCCCAATTCCATCCCGAGAAGAGCCAGGCGGCCGGCCTCGCGCTGCTCGCGCTCTTTTCCGGCCTGAAGGCCTGAAGGCAAGCCCAGCCATGCAGATTTACCCCGCCATCGACATCCGCGCCGGCAACTGCGTGCGCCTTCACCAAGGCGACTACGCCAGGGAAACGGTCTATGGCGAGGATCCCGCCGCGATGGCCCGCCACTGGATCTCCCAAGGGGCCACATGGCTGCACCTGGTGGACCTCGATGGCGCCCGGGCCGGCGAACCGGTCAACACCGCCGCCATCGGCAAAATCATCGCCGCGGCTGGCGAGGTTCCCTGCCAACTGGGCGGCGGGCTTCGTTCCGAGCGCCACATCGCCGACTCGCTGGCCCTGGGAGCGCGACGCGTGATTCTTGGCACGCGCGCGCTCGATGATCCCGAGTGGGCCGAGCGGATGGCGCGAATCCACCCCGGCCGCATCGTGCTGGGCCTCGACGCCCGCGACGGCATGGTGGCAACGCAAGGATGGCTCACCTCGTCGGCGCTTTCGGTTTCGGAAGTCCTGGGCCGGGTTGCCGATTGGCCCTTGGCGGCCATCGTGTTCACCGACATCAGTCGCGACGGAACCCTGTCAGGATGCAATGTTCCCGCCACCCGCGCCGTCGCCGACCAGTCCCGGGTCGAGGTGATCGCCTCGGGCGGCATCGGCACCATGGCCGACATTCTTGCCGTGCGCGACGCGGGTTTGCCCGGTTGCATTGTCGGCCGGGCGCTTTACGACGGGCGGGTGGACCTGTCGGCGGCGATCAGGTCTTGCGCCTGACGAGGCCATTTCGTCCTTTCCAAAAGCTTCCAACACGATTTCATCATTTCTTCATTTGGTTTTAGCCGGACCTTCACGGAACTCCTTTGCCGCTTGGTTAACCTTGGTTTCGACATCGCTTAAGGCGTTGTTCAGCCATCTCCACCAAAGGGGCATGACATGTCGTACCGGAAACCAGAAGACAGGTCCGCGTTCACCCTGATTGAACTACTCGTGGTGATCGCCATCATCGCCGTGTTGATCGGCCTTCTCGTTCCAGCCGTGCAAAAGGTTCGCGAGGCCGCCAATCGCATGAGTTGCACCAACAACATGAAGCAATTCGGATTGGCCCTGCACAACTATGCCAACCAGAACAACAACGCGTTTCCCGCCAGCAGGGTCACGGTGGGAACCGACGCCAAGTTCCGATCCTGGACGCCCCTGGCCTTGGCTTATGTCGAGCAGGAAAGTGTCGGCAAACTCTGGAACCTTTCAGCCAAGTGGAATACCGGCGCCAACCTCACGACATCGCAAACCGTGTTCAAGGTATTCAAGTGCCCCAGCGCTCCCGACACGCGAAAGCCGTCAACGATCGTCACGCCCAATGTGGTTTTCGGTCCCGGTGACTACGGTTCCATCAACGCCATCCGGCGCCGTTTTTACACGGCCAACGGGGTTCCCAACTTTCCCGTCCCCGGCACCGCGGCCGGCGATGAAGCCCTCGGCCTGCTGCAAAAGGTGATCGACACCCCCATCGCCGCGGTTCTTGACGGGCTGAGCAACACGATGATGATCGGCGAGGCCGCCGGTCGGCCCAACATGTACCGCAAGGGTAAGGACACCGGTTCGATCACGGCCGATGGCCATGGCTGGGCCGACCCCGACTGCGGTTTCAGCGTTGACGGAGTGCAAGCCGACCTGGTCACAACGGGAGGAACCTGCATCATTAACTGCACGAACGATAGTGAGTTTTACGCGTTCCATACGGGAGGCGTGAACACCTGCATGGGAGATGGTTCCGTCAGGTTCATCCGCGAGTCGATCGCCGCCGCCACTCTCGCGGCCTTGGTGACGGCGAACGCGGGGGACATTCCCGGCGATTTCTGATTTCCTTGCTAGTGTTGCTTTCCCTCGGGTCCGCCATTGGCGGACCCGAATTGTTCTCCAAGCCCCGTCGCTCCGAATGGATCCGGCCATGCCTTCAATCCGTTGCCAAGCCGCCATTCTCATGGTCTGGCTTATTTCGGTTGCCCGCGCCGAACCGGAATTCCTGGGCCAGGGATCGTTGCCTGGAAACATGCGTGATTTGTCGAAACTCAAGGGCAAAGATGCCCAAGGTATTCCCCACGACCGCCTTGGCGGCATGGGTTCGGCCATCGATTACACGGGCAAGGACAACACTTATATCCTCGCTTCGGACCGGGGGCCTGGCGACGGCGCCTCCGATTACCGCTGCCGGGTTCACCGGATGGAAATCACGGTGAAACCGGGCGCCGGGCAACCTGTATCCATCAGGCTCCTGTCCACGACATTGTTGTCGGGCCCGGGCGGCGCGCCGCTCACCGGGTCGAAAAAGCCCGGCCCGGCGCGCTTCGACCCCGAGGGAATCCGGATGGGCCGCGGCGGGACTTTCTTCATTTCCGATGAATACGGACCTGCCATTGCTGAATTCTCCCCCCGGGGGGAATGGATTCGCAAGCTGGCCGTTCCCGCGAACTACCTCCCGGAAATAATCTCGGAATCACCCATGGGCGAATTGCCTCCGGCCAACAACAGGGGTCGGCAACCCAACCGGGGCATGGAAGGGTTGGCCATCTCCGCCGATGGAAAGACGCTTTTCGGCATCATGCAAAGCCCCCTCATCCAGGATGGCGCGCTCGATGCCGCGGGCAAGCGCGTCGGCCGGCTTTGCCGGATGGTCGCGATTGGCATCGGAACGGGCGCCGCTCGCGAATACGCCTACCGGCTAGACAATCCTTCGCATGGCGTCAACGAGATCCTTGCCGCCGGTCCCGACTCCTTTCTCGTGATTGAGCGGGACGGCTTGGCTGGAAAGGAAGCCAAGGCCAAGAAAATCCATTGGGCCACGATCCGCGGGGCATCCGAAATCACACGGATGGCGGCGTTGCCCGAGCGCAAGGCTTCCGCCGAAATCGCGCCGATGCCAAAAAGGGTTCTGATTGATCTGTTGGATCCGCGATACGGCCTTGCCGGAGCTTCGTTTCCTGAAAAAATCGAGGGCCTCGCCTTTGGTCCGGACCTGCCCGATGGCCGGAAACTCCTGCTCGTCACGGCGGACAATGATTTTGTCGCCGAAGCGCCCTTTCGGGTGTTCGCTTTCGCGGTTTCCGCCCTGGACCTCGCTTTCGCGAAACCATGATTCTTCCCATCTGATCGCCAATCGTCATGCGGACCTGATTTGGCTTTCTTCATCCAACATTCATGCCCTCATCACACCAACTTCCGGAATCAAAGATATCGTTCGTTCGTCAGGATTGTGTCGGCTGGCAGGTTGTTCCTTCCCGCACGCCAATCCAGAAAATGTCTTGTAAAGGAGTGGCCAAAGTGAATGAATTTCGATCTGGGCGCCGGTCGGCGTTCACCTTGATAGAACTGCTCGTGGTCATCGCGATCATCGCGGTGCTCATCGGCCTTTTGGTACCCGCGGTGCAGAAGGTGCGTGAGGCAGCCAACCGGATGAGTTGCGCCAACAACCTCAAGCAAATGGGCTTGGCGGTCAACACTTATGAATCAACCTACGGCCAACTTCCCGGACCCGGGCAGGTTGACTCCACGGGTTCCAGTTCCACGGTTTACCAGGTGCATTCGTTTGGCACGCAAATCCTTCCCTACATCGAGCAGGAGCAGGTTTACAAGCTATTCGACTTCACCACCCCGTATACCTACAACCCCTCCGCGTTGATTCACCCCCGTTCGCTTGTGAGCGCCACGGTCTGCAGGGGCATGCCATACGACGCTTCGCAAACATCCTTCGATGCCGCGAAGACTCAGATCAAGACATTTGTCTGCCCGTCATCACCAATCTCCGGTCCATCGCGGGATCCCGTTTGGGGCCTTGGCGGTGTGGATTACATGGTCTGCGCCCTCAGCGATGTCGATGACACGACGCTAGTCCGCAACTCCTCCGGTGTGAAGGTTGCCGGGATGCTTTCAAATGTCGGCTCCGGCATGGCCTCGGTTCTTGATGGAACGAGCAACACAATCCTGCTGATCGAGGATGCCGGTCGGGCCCATCCCAATGTCGCGTTGTTTGGTGCCATGTCGTCCCGTGATTCGGCGGCAGCGACTTCCGTTGCGCCCATGTCCAATCCTTCCGGCGGCTTGACCAACGCCCGCCGCGTCTATGCCTGGGCCGACCCGGATGCCTTCGCCAACGGTTTTTCGGGGCCGAGCAATGACACTTCAAGCAAAGTTGCCAAGATCAACAACAATGCCACCCCTGTCGGCGGTCCCTCCAACTGCCCGTGGTCAGTCAACAACTGCGGTCCCAACGACGAGCCTTTCTCGTTCCACTCGGGCGTTGTGAATGCCGTCATGGGCGACGGCAGCGTTAGGATTATCAAGGATACGATCAATCCGATAACCATCAAGTATGCCATCGGGGCACAGGATGGACGCTCGGTAAATCTGGACGAGTAAGCAGGGAGGCTGGTTGATGTCGGTGAGAGTTACCGGGTTTTTATTGGGTTTCTTGTCCATCCTGGCTGGTTGCGGTTACAACCCCGGAACCAGGCAGGATGGCGCCGAATTCAAGGGCAAGCTGACGGACGCGGCCGGTCGCCCGGTTCCCAATGTAAGCGTCATCCTCCAGCCAACCTTCTCCGGCGGGCTGCCATCTGGAGGCAAGGTGGAAAAGGACGGCTCCTTCAAGGGCAAGGCTGTTCCGGGAGACTATGTCTACTCGATCGGCCCGGTGGCTGAAAACGCCAAGGCGATGGCCTTCCTGAAGGGAATCAACAAGAAGTATCTTTCGCCCGATGCGGCCAACAAGGTATCCATCGCGGCGGGAGGCACTGTGGAAATCAAGCTTTCCAACTGATAGGCAGCGTCAGAGATCACCGGTCCGTGCCCCCCGGGCATGGACCTTTTTCATTGACAGTTCTTCAAGTCATTTCCCAATAATTTGGAGAATCCGTGTTTCAAACAATCCAAAGAAATAAAGCTGGAATCAGGGATTTTGAAGGTCCGTCAGAAGAATCCGATGCATCAGTCCCTTGGGGACTTTATCTTTGTCGCTCTAGTCGGCTTTGGGCGCAGGCCGCATCGCGTGCGGAGGATTACTCCTTGAGCCTATAGCCCACTCCGCGGACGGTTTCGACATGTTCCACCTCGCCCATCTTGCGGCGAAGCGTCTTGATGTGGACATCGATGGTGCGTTCCAGCACCACCGCGCCCTCGCCGATGGAGGCGTCCATGAGTTGCTGGCGCGTGAATGCCCGGCCGGGTTGCTTGAGCATCGCCTCCAAAAGGCGGAACTCGGTGGGGGTGAGGTCGAGTTCGCGGTTTTCAACATACGCGCGATGGCGGGTGCGGTCGATCCGGATGCAACCGTGAGCCACCTCGTCCCGGGTTTCGACGCCGGTTTCGGCGCGCCTTTTGACGGCCTTGATGCGTTGCATCAAAACCTTCACGCTGAACGGCTTGGTCACATAATCGTCGGCGCCCATCGACAGGCCCGTCACCTGGTCGGCTTCCTCCGACTTCGCGGTGAGGATGATGATCGGGATTTCGCGTGTTTTCTCGTGCGCGCGCAATTCCCGCAGGACATCAAGCCCCGACATCGTCGGCAGCATGATGTCGAGGATGACAAGGTCGTGTGGCCTTGAGCGCGCCGCGTCGATCCCCTCCTGTCCGTCGTGGGCCACCGAGACCTCGTAGCCTTCCCGGCGAAGGTTGTAACCCAGCACATCGGCAAGAGCCTTCTCATCCTCGATGAGGAGAATCTTGTGCGGAGTTGCCGACGACGGGGAGGTTGGCGTGGCGCTCATGAGGTGGACCTCAGTGACCGGGTTCGCGGCCTGCCCAGCACCTGGGAGCGATCGGTGTGGCGGACGATCTCGCCCTCGACCAGGTAGCAGACATCCTCGGCGATGTTGGTCGCGTGGTCGGCGATGCGCTCGATGCAGCGGATCACGGAGAACAGCGAAAGGTTCTCCTCCAGTTGCGCGGGATTGTTCCTCATCTGGTTCAGGATGTGGGCGATCAGCCGGTTGTTCAGCTCGTTGACGCCATCGTCCATCCGGATGATCCGCCGCGCCATCTCGGCATCCACGCCGATGAAGGCCTCAAGCGACTGCTTCACCATGGAAATGGAAAGGTCGGTCATGCCGATGATGTCGTCCGGGATGGCCAGGGGCGGCCGCGAGGCGAGATGGATCGCCCGCTCGGCGATCTCCTCAGCGAGGTCACCCATGCGTTCCAGGTCGACGACGATCATCATCGCCGAGGCGATCAGGCGCAGGTCGACCGCCACGGGCTGGTGGAGCGCCAGCACCTTGAGGCATTCCTCGTCGATGTGGTTTTCCTCGGCGTCGATCGCCTTGTCTCCGTCGATGACGGACTTGGCCAGGGCGGCATCCCGCTCCGTGAGCGCGCGGATCGACTTGTAGATGGCGGTTTCAACAAGGCCCGCCAAGCCTTGGAGGTCTTGGCGGATGGCGTCGAGGTCGCGTCGCAGGTGAATCGACATGGATTATCCAAACCGGCCGGTGATGTAGTCTTCCGTTTGCTTGATCTTGGGCCGGGTGTAGATCTCGTTGGTGGGGCCCGACTCGACGAGCCTGCCCTCGAAGAAGAACGCGGTCTGGTCGGAAACCCTCGCCGCCTGCTGCATGTTGTGGGTGACGATGACGATCGTGTAGTTCACCTTGAGCTCGAAGATGAGGTCCTCGATGCGGGAGGTGGATGCCGGGTCGAGCGCGCTTGCCGGTTCGTCGAGCAGGAGCACCTCGGGGTCGGTGGCCAGCGCCCGTGCGATGCAAAGCCTCTGGGCCTGCCCGCCGGAAAGGGCCAGGGCGGACTCATCGAGCCTGTCCTTCACCTCGTTCCACAAGGCGGCGCGCGTGAGGCTGCGCTCGCAAATCTGCGCGAGCTTGGCCCGGTCGTTGAGGCCGGCGACGCGCGGCCCGTACACGACATTCTCGAAGATCGACTTGGGGAACGGGTTGGATTTCTGGAAGACCGTGCCGACCCGCCTCCGCAATCGGACCAGGTCGCAGTCGCGGCGGTTGACATCCACCCCGTCGAGAAGGATGGTGCCTTCCCGGCGGACTCCCTCGACGAAATCGATCATGCGGTTGAGGGTGCTGAGGAATGTGGACTTGCCGCAGCCCGATGGTCCGATCAGGGCCATGACCGAGCGTTCGGGCACCTCAAGGCTGATGTCAAAGAGCGCCTGCTTGTGCCCGTACCAAAGCGAAAGGTTGCGAACGGAGAACTTGGAGGCGCGGTGGCCGACGGGGGCCTGTTCCTGCTGGTTGCCATACCGCTCCGACATGATGGCGGAAAACGCGGGAGCGACACCTTGGGTCATGATGCTGGCCGCCTGTGATCTGATTGGGCAATCATGTTTTACAACAAGTTTGAGTGGAATGGATGAAGACCTGAAGAGGACTGGCTGAAATTCAGCGCTGGATGGCGGCTTCCTAACGCACCCGCTTGGGCGGCCGCGTGATCCTGATATCGTGGCATCTGCAAGGCTATCCGCGAGGACCAACCATGAAACCGCCCGTCCCATGGCCCGTTCCCCGTCCGGGAAGGCCAATCACCGGAATATCGGCCGTTTTGTTGCCATTTCGCCCGGGTGGAGCCATCGACTGGGAAGGTTTTGCCTCGTTGATCGAACAAACGGTGAAGGCCGGCCTGGTGCCCGCCGTGAACATGGACACGGGCTTTGGCCCGTTTCTTTCCACAAATGAGAAGAATCAGGCCCTCGATATTGCCTCGCAACTGAAAGGCCCAAAAGGCTTTGTGGCAGGTGCCGTGGTGCCGGACAAGCCGGGAGACCCGTTCAATCCCAAGGCCTACGGGGAGGCGATGGCCGCGATCGAGGCCAGGGGCGGCATTCCAGTCATCATGCAGTCGTTCGGCCTGACCGCTTTGCCCGGCGAAGAACTGCTGGCCGCCTATCGGTCGCTGGCATCAAGCGCAAGGGCCTTTTACGCGTTCGAGTTGGGT
>JAGWVO010000591.1 GCA_018970845.1 Planctomycetota bacterium | reverse complement strand
GCCGATCAATCCGAAGCCAGCAATCATTGTTCGCATGTTTCACCCGCGGATCCTTGCCATTAGAAAAACCGGGCCGCGCGCTTGTGGGAAATTGCCCGGGGAAGCAAGTTGCTCCCTTATCGCGCGGACCCGGAATGCGGGAAACCGGGGCGGGAAGGCCCGCCCGCGATCGATTTAGTTGCCACTTGCGGCAGGAGCCGGCAAGCCGGGGGCGGGTGGTGTCCGCGGGGATACTTGCGCCGGTGAGCCAACCGGCTTGGGTCCGGGAGCGCCACCTTCGGGGAGGGTGAGAGTAGGAAGGCCGCTGCTGGCAGGCAGGGCTAATCCGGCACCCATACCGTTTCCAGGAATCGCACCCATAGGCACGGGCGGGAAAGAATAGGGAGCCATGAACGGCCGGCCGCCCATGGGGCCCGCGGGGCCACCAGGCATGGCGTTCATCATCGGAGAAGCCGGGCCGGCAGCGTCCATCGCCGGTGAGTGCGCCAACTCGAGATCGATCTTACCAAGGCGGACGATCAAGAGAATGCTGCCTCGCCGCTGGGCTTCGGCAATGGGATCGACGCCAGGTTCAAGCCTGCTGCTTACAAGCTCATCAGGCCCGCCAGCGACGGCCAAGTCCTGGAACTGGGGATCTGGCAAGTAAATCACCTTCACGACAAAGTTTCCTGCTGTGACCTGCTGCAGGTCTTCCTGGGTGATGCTGACCGGAACCGAGCTGTGGGCAAGGAATGTCGCCGTTTTGCTGTTGGCGGGCACAACCTCGAGGGTAGGGTAAAGATCCAAACCTGGTGAATTCGGTATTTCGGTCACCTTGAGTCGATAAATAGCCCCTTGGGCGAAGTTGTATCGACCGGGGCTGGTGATGGCCTGCTGCGTAAATCCGGGCTTGCCTTCAGCGTCTGTGGCAAACCAAGCCACCTTCATGCCAGCCATTTCATTGAAAAAGACCTGTGTCCTTGCGGCCATGAAGGGGACCGGACTCCCGCCCATGGGAAGAGCTCCCGCCGCAGCCACAACGCCTGGTCCCCCTGTCATGGGCATGTGCTGGAGTTGGCCCGCGCCCGGAACCAGTTGGCCGGGAACGGGCAGGGGGGAGTTGCCTCCTGAAAAGGGATTCATGGCTGGCATCGGGCCACCGGGCATTCCGGGAACCGCGGGAACTCCAGGCGGAGAAATCGCGCTGGATGAGGGAACCATGGCACCCGGAACCAAGCTGCCGGTGAGGTTTCCATGACGGAAGCCGACTTGGCTGATGGCGCCGTTGGAGTCACGGCCAAACTTGGTTTGCTGGACAATATCGAGAGGCTGGCTGCTTGCGATCATCGCGCGGGCCGCCGCCTCGCCTGTCGGGGCGACATGAGTGTAAGGAGCAGCGACCTGAACCGGCGCGCCCCAAGGGCCCACCGCTCCGGGAACCCTTGGCCCGGAAGAAACACCCTGCCTGATTCCAGTATCGGCAAGGCCGCCTTCGAAGGCCTTCGACATGAACGCGCCGGAACCGGTATTGACCGGCCCCTCGGATGTCACGCAACCGCTGGCAACCGCCAGCAGGCCACCCAACATGGCCATCTTCTTCATGGGACTATCCCCCTGTTTGGGTTGGGCGAAAGCCACAACCGGCATTTGTCGAGATCCGATGGCTCCCCGCAACAATGCGGGCCCCGGGCCAATAGACCCCGTTGGAAGAATCATCGGCGCCGGCGCAACCGGAACTTCTGGAAAATCACGTCTGGGCGGAAGGGTCGTCCAGTATGGGCTGTCCGTTGTCACCCGGATTTGTGGCCGAGATTGCGGAATTCATAGGCATTTCAAGGAAATTGCCGTGCTTTCGGGTATTTTGAACAAATGATCAAGGAGACGAAGTGATGTTTCGCCCGGCAGCCATATTCATTCTCTTGGTGGCTGGAATTTGGGTGCTTTTTCAGGGCTTATTGCCGGAAAAAAGCCAGCTGAAACTCCCTGAACATTCTTGGGATTTCGCCCAAAAGCCTAACGATTCATCATTTCGCGACCTGACTGGCGGCTGGACGGCAACCATTCAAGGAGCGCCGTTTCATTCCGCGGATCCGGGGTCGCTTCAATTCAGGGGTGGCGCT
>JAGWVO010000590.1 GCA_018970845.1 Planctomycetota bacterium | reverse complement strand
TGTACCACAAGTGACGGCGATCTTCGAGGCCGTGCAGGGTTTGGCGGGGTCGGACGTACCCGTGATTGCCGATGGTGGCATCCGATATTCAGGGGATATCACGAAAGCGTTGGCCGCAGGCGCCCACTGCGTGATGCTGGGAAGCCTTCTCGCGGGCTTGGCCGAAAGCCCGGGACAAACAATCCTGTTCCGCGGCCGAACCTTCAAGTCGTACAGGGGAATGGGTTCTGTCGGCGCCATGCTTGCGGGATCCAAAGACCGCTATCGGCAGGCAGATGGAACCAGGGAAAAACTGGTGCCGGAGGGAGTCGAGGGCAAGGTTCCTTACAAAGGCCAACTCGCCCCCTTCGTTTATCAGTTGGTTGGAGGATTGCGTGCCGGAATGGGTTATTGCGGCACGAGAACGATTGAGGAGTTGCGGACCAGAAGCCGATTTATTCAGGTATCCGCGGCATCTGTCAGGGAGAGCCATCCACATGACATCTCAGTCACGCAGGAAGCGCCGAATTACAGTTCGGTTGGCGAGTTGGGTTCGGATGATCGCGTGTAGCGCGGTCGTCATCTTTTGGCCCGGCCTTTCCAAGGCGCAGGCGCCCCCTCCGAATGCACCACTAGTCGCGCCAGCAAATCCCTTGGACATCCGCCCCGGGGAGTCGTCCATCTCTTACAGCATCCAGCTTGAGCCCCCCGGCCCCGAAAGGCTTTTCCGCCTTGAATCCGAGGACTCGATGAAGGAGCGCATGCGTCAGGAAAAACGCAACACGCCCCAGATGGAAAGGCTTGTATTTCCAGAAGAAATCACTCTTAGCAGATCAAATTACGATAGTTCATGGAGAAGCCGCAACTGGCAAACCACGGTTCGTTTGGTCGAACCGAACTATCTTGTTCACGGAAGGTTGCTGTTCCATGAAAAGAACAGTGAGCGCTATGGGTGGGACTTGGGACCTATCCAGCCGTTTGTTTCAGCTGGATTCTTCCTGGGTGACATGGCTCTGTTACCTTATCACCTTGCGACAGATCCGTTCAGGCGATGGGAATCCAATGCCGGATATTGCCTGTCGGGTGATCCTGTCCCGTACATGCTCTACCCGATTGGAGCCAGTAGCACGGGCACAGTGGCTGAAGCCGTGGTCGTATTCGCACTACTGGCCTGTTTCCCCTGATCAATCAGAATGTCTCATTAATGATGGGGCGGGATCCAGTTTCCCGTCCCATCATTATTTCCATGGCGATTCCGTCGGCGCCAACTACTTTGTTTTTGCCTGATCCGCGGCACGAATGACAACAAGACCACGCTCGGCAAGGTTTGTTTTAATGGCTTGAAAAACCGCCGATGGCTCAAGAGATGCCAAATCACTTTCTTCCTTCTTGAAGTCATCAATAGATCGACCTGACTGCAGGGATTCTCCAAGAATCGAAGCTTGGCCAGCCTCACTGCTTCGGCGCTGCTTGAGAAGCGATAGAAGGGCCACTTTTCCTTCTTTCACCTCAGTCGAATCTGGACCGGATGCGAAATATTTTTGTAGCTCTTCACGCAACGCCTTTTCAGCCTTGGCAAGGTTTGCGGGATTGCAACTGGCCATCATCAATAGCCTGCTGCTCTTCTCACGGAAAGAAGATTGGTACATCGAATTGACACCGTACGCCAGTCCCTCCTTTTGGCGGATTCGATTTCCAAGTCTTGATGAAAGCGATCCCCCTCCCAAAATAAAATCTGCTAATGTTAAGGCAGGGTCTGCTGGATCTTCCTCGGACAGACCAACAGGAATACCAGCCAGAAGCACCGCATTCGCCTTGTCAGGCGTGTTGATGTCCACGACAACTCCAGGGATTCGGGCAACCTCACGTCGGATCCGCTCATGTGGAACCGAGGTTTTCCAGCCATCACGCAAGGAATCAACAAACGACTCAAAAGCGGAGACCTCAAAGTCTCCAACCGCTGCCAGTTCGATGGCTCCGCCTCCAACCTGTTCCTGATAAAGGGACTTGGTTTCCGCAAGAGTAAGCCTGTCGAGCCGGGAGGACCGTTCGGAGAAGTCCGCCACATGTCGAACATCGCCGGGGGGATAAGGGAAAAACCTTCTCTGCAATTCAATGATCGC
>JAGWVO010000589.1 GCA_018970845.1 Planctomycetota bacterium | reverse complement strand
TCCATCAGGCAAATCCTTGGTTGGGCAAACAGTGAGCCATTTGTTCACGGGTGAACCCTCGTCCCTGTAATGATGACTAGTCTATGATCCGCTGGGGCGGCTGACATTTTGGAGGGATCGCCATGGGACTTGAAATCGAACTCAAATTCCGGGTGATGGACCACGATCAAGTCGTGAGCGGTCTCGTCAGGTTGGGGTTTGGGTTCAAGGGTGCTGTTGTGGAAGAGGATGAATACCTCAACGCCCCTGACAGGGACTTTGCCAAAACCGGAGAAGCCTTTAGGCTTCGGCGCGAAGGAAACAGCCAACTTCTCACTTACAAGGGGCCGAGATTGCCGGGTAAAGCCAAGGTTAGGAAGGAAATCGAACTCACGGTTTGCGATTCGTTGGACGATTCGTCTCGACTGCTGGAGTTGTTCCTTGCCTTGGGGTATTCCCCCGTGGCCAAGGTCTCCAAGAAGCGCATGATCCACCGAGGCGATTGGCATGGGGCCGAAGTGACCGTTTGCCTGGACACGATCGAGGGCATTGGTTGTTTTGTCGAATTGGAACAGTTGGCGGAAGAATCGATGGTCGATGAGGTATCCGTCAGGCTTGCGAACCTTGCTGAAGAATTGGGACTTTCAGAACCTGAACCGAGGTCTTACCTGGGACTGGTGCTCAGAAATGCACAAGGAAAAGCGTGATGCACATCATCGAATCTCCCGAAGCTATGGCACGATGGAGATCGTCAGTTCGAGGTGATATCGGATTTGTTCCCACAATGGGCGCCCTTCATGAAGGGCACATGTCGCTTGTGGAGGCTTCACGGACTTCCCACCCATGCACCGTTGTTTCAGTTTTCGTGAATCCGACACAGTTTGGCCCCAATGAGGATTTTCACAAGTATCCAAGGCCCGTTGAGATTGACGAGGCGATGTGCCTTTCGCGGGGAGTGGATGCGCTTTACAGGCCTAATGTCGAGACCATGTATCCGCCCGGTTTCCAAACATTTGTCGAACCCGGGGCGATGGCCGCCCGGTGGTGCGGAGCTTCCCGCCCCGGACATTTCCGGGGGGTTTGCTCAGTGGTTCTCAAGCTGCTGAATCAGGTCAGCCCCCAATCGATATACCTTGGTGAAAAAGATGCCCAGCAACTGCGGGTAATCCGCAGGATGGTTTCTGACCTGAATGTCCCCGTCCAAGTCACTGGATGCCCGATTGCCAGGGAAAAGGATGGCTTGGCGATGAGTTCGCGCAACAGATATCTGTCGCCTTCGCAGAGAATTGGCGCGGATGCCTTGTTCAGGGGACTGATCGCGGCAAAGGATGCCTGCCATGAAGGTTGTAGGCATGCCGCTGATTTGGAAGCCGGTTTCCGGAATCTGCTCGCCAGGGAAGGTGGTTGGGAATGTGAATACGCGGCGGTGGTGGATGATGATTCGCTTGAACCAATCAATTTGGTTGAGTCGAAGGCGCTTTTCATCGTGGCGGCAAGGCGAGGAACTACCCGGCTGATCGACAACATGATGATTTCGGGGCCTGATTCGGCTCCGATGGCTGGAGATTGAAACATGTCCCATCCACTGTTTGGTCCGGAGGCCCGACTGGCACTCGACCGGCAAGACGACGAGGCGATGGCGACATTCTGTGACGCCGTGCATCCGGCCACCGCGGCGGAAACCCTGGAGGGCGAATTCACCTCCGAGGAGATTTGGAATTTCCTCCAGCGCGCCCCGGTTTCCACCAGGGCTGAAATTTTTTCCTACTTCCCGGCCGATTTGCAGGTCGAATTGGCTGAGCATTCGGGCAGGGCTCCCGTCGCCAGGCTCATCGAGGCAATGTCTCCCGACGACAGGAACGACCTGTTGCGCCGACTTGATCCAGTCGTATCCGAGCAACTCATCAGGCTGGTAGACGACGCCGACAGGCGGGAAATCGCGGCTTTGGCATCCCATAGGGAAAACACCGCCGGCGCCCTCATGACTCCCGACTATGCTTGGTTGCCTGCGGGGCTTCGCGTTGATGAGGCGCTTGAGAGGCTCAGGATTCAAGCACCCGATAGGGAGACGATATACTACATTTATATCGTTGATGAGCAGCGACGCATCCTGGGGGTGGCGACCC
>JAGWVO010000063.1 GCA_018970845.1 Planctomycetota bacterium | reverse complement strand
GCGATGATGGCGATGACCACCAGCAGTTCGATGAGGGTGAACCCCTCGCGACGCATGGACTTCATGGCGGAACCTCCCGGGATGATGACAAACGGATCAGGGCTTCGATGTGAGGGATAAATCGTAACTGGCCGAGGGGACATCCAGGGAAAGGATGGCCTTCTCCGCGTAACGGCGCGGAATGATCGACTTGGGCGCCGCCGACGCGTTCTTCGGGTCGAGGTCCTCATAGGCCGTGACAAGAACCCCGAACTTGCCCTTGGGCGAACCCGGCCTCCCCTTGGTCATCACCTTGAAGGTGCCGTCGGCCTCGATTTTCGCATAGGGCTCGTCCTTGATCGAAGGGTCGGTGGAGCGGAACGAGATGTCCCCTTTCGACATCGGCGCGCCATCAAGCGTCACCTTTCCCGAAACGGGGGTCAGCGGCGGTTCACTCGAACATCCGGCCACGAAAATGATCAGGGCTGAAACAGCCAAGGTGCGAAAGGACATGATTCCAACCACTCGATTGCTTCTTCAGGATATGATCGACTTAACAAATTATCTTCATATCTTCATAAATCAAGAAAAAACCAGAAAACCACCATGGGCGTGAAGGCTTCGCCCCTCCATGATGAACCAAAAGGTGATTACCCCTCATCTCAGGACCTTTCCCATGATTTCCCGCATCACCCGGCGCAAGGCAGTCTCAACCGCCCTGGCCGGCGCCTCGTCGCTCCTGGCCGTTTCCTACTCGAGGGCTCTTCAGGCCCAAGCCCCCCGGTTGGCGTTCATCGGCACCGGCGGACAGGGCAAAAGCAACATGGGTGGACTTGGCAAGATGGGCCTAACCATGGCCGTTTGTGATGTGGACAGCGCCCGCCTCGCGGAAGCGGCGGCCATCGTGAACAAGTCGCGTCCCGGCCCCGTCATCGCCGAGAAGGATTACCGCAAGTTGCTCGACCGCAAGGACATCGACGCGGTGGTCGTCACCACTCCCGACCATTGGCACGCCCGGATCACCATCGACGCATGCGCCGCCGGCAAGGATGTGTACTGCGAAAAGCCGCTCAGCCTCACGGTCGCCGAGGGCCGGGCCATGGTGAACGCCGCGCGCAAGCACGGGAGGATCGTCCAGACCGGCAGCCAACAACGCTCCGCTTCCAATTTCCGCGACACCTGCGAACGCGTCCGCAACGGCCTGTTGGGCAAGATCACGCATGTCGAGGTGGGAATCCCCGGCGTCAACTTCAAGGGCCCTCCCGTGGCCGACGGCATGCCGCCCGCTGAACTCGACTACGATCTCTGGCTGGGGCCGGCCCCCCAGCGCCCTTACAACTCCAAGCGTGTTCATTACAATTTCCGGTTTTTCTGGGACTATTCGGGCGGTCAAATGACCAACTTCGGAGCCCACCACCTCGACATCGCCCAGTGGGGCCTGGGCAGGGATCAATCAGGCCCGGCCAAGATCGAGGGAACCTTCGAGTACCACCCCGAGAAGTGGTTCGAGGTGCCCATGAAATGCAAAATCCAGTATCGCTACGACGATGGCGTGCTGATGACGCTGGCCCAGGGCGACAACCAGATTCGCCAGGGAACCAAGTTCATCGGTGAAAAAGGCTGGATCTATGTGACCCGCGGCAAGACCGAAGCCTCCGATCCGGCGCTGCTCAAGGCGCCCCTGCCTTCCGGGGCGATCAAGTTAATCGCAAGTTCCAACCACCACAAGAATTGGATCGAGTGCATCCAATCCCGGGAGAAGCCGATTTGCGATGTGGAAATCGGCCATCGCAGCGCCACGGTTTGCCACTTGGGCAACATCGCCGCCCGGGTGGGCAGGGCCATCGCCTGGGACCCCGTCAAGGAACTCATCGTGGGTGATTCCGAGGCCGCCAAGATGCTTTCGCGCCCCTACAGGGCCCCCTGGCAGGATCCGATAGCCTGAAAAAATTGCCATTTATTGCGAAATATTTAAGCAATTCCTGCTTGACGGCACTTGGTCCGTGAAGCATCAGCCTCTCCATCCAACTGAATGAGGGAGGCGACTCCATGTTTCGCTGGTTGAAATTCACCCTGTTGGCGTTGCTCATGGTCTCGGGGATGGCACGCGCCGAGGAACCGGCACCGGTTCCTTTGCCGCCGCCCGTGCCGGTCGCGGCCGAGCCTGCCGCGGAGACCGAGACTCAACCGCCTTCGGAACCGCTGCCGCGGCCCGGCCTGCTTGAGCGTTTCCGCGACGGTCCGGCGCCCATCCCACCCGAGGGCCCCCAGCCCAACCAGTACAGCGAGCCGATGGTGCTGCCCCCACTGATCGGCGGCAAGGGAAAATACCCCATCGTGCAGATGGGCGGCGTGTTCCAGATCGATTCCATCTTTTATTCACAAACTCAAAATAACCGGCAAGTCATGAAAAACGCCGACAATCCCGATGGACTCATGTATGACGGCACCGGAATCAAGCGGGCCAGGCTCACCGCCTTCGGCTCAGTCGCGGAGAACATCGATTACAGATTCCAATTCGACCTGGGCGGCTTCGGCAGGCCCAGCATCACCGACATGTACATGGACATCAAGGAGGTGCCCCTTCTGGGCAAGGTTCGCATCGGCCAATTCAAGCAACCGTTCAGCCTCGAGGAACTCACGAGCTTCCGCTTCAACCCGTTCATGGACAGGTCCAGCATCTTCATCTTCCACCCCTTCCGCCGCACCGGCGTCGGTTTTTACGACTGGACGGAAGACGGACGGTGGACCTGGTTCGTTTCGGCTTTCCGCGGTTTCCACGATTTCTACGGCAACGACCTGACCGACACGGGTGGCTATGGCTTCGCCATGCGCGGCACCCATTGCCTCTATTACGAAAACGATGGCGCCGATGTCTGGCATTTCGGTGGTGTTTATTCGCTTATTGATCCTTCGGGAGGTAATATCCAGTTTGGCAAATTCGGCGGCAACGCGCCGGAACTTGGGTTGCTCCAGGGGCAGTTCGGCACGGTCAGTTTCAAGCAGGACCAGTCGATGGTGAACACCGGCAAGCAACTCATCAACACCTACGACCCCAAGACAGGCAAGGGTGGCCGCGGAACCGCCTACTACCAGGACTTCCACCTGGAGACGGCCGTCGTTCGCGGGCCTTTCTCGTTCCAGGCCGAGGGCGACATCGTCCCCGTCAGCATGAACGATGGCAGGACGCCCATCTTCGCCGGCGGATACCTGTTCATGACCTACTTCCTCACGGGCGAGCACCGCACCTACGACCGAAACCTGGCGCTGTTCGACCGCATCAGGCCCAAGGTCAACTCGGGCAAGGGACACCCGTTCGGCGGCGCCTGGGAACTCACCGCGCGCCTCAACTACATCACGCTCGATTCGCAAGGCGTCAAGGGCGGCACGCTCATCGACCCCACCTTCGGCTTCAACTGGTACATGAACCCGTTCACCAAGCTCACCTTCAACTACATTCCGGTCTACCTGAACTCGCCGGAAAAGTACGGCGACGGCAACTCCCCGTCGGTCCGCTCGCAGGCGAACGCCTGGGGGCTGCAGGCCCAGGTTGATTTCTGATCCTAAAACACCGGCATCACGGCGCCCTGGTAGAGATGGTGCGGCCGGTTCTCGGCGTCGTGCCAGGCGACCGTGGGCGGCAGGCCGAGCGCCTGGAAAATGGTGGCGGCGAAGTTCTCCGGCGATTGGGGCTCGAGGATCGGATAACCGCCCGTCCTGTCGCTGGCGCCCACCACGCGGCCGGGGCGCGTTCCCCCGCCGAACAGCAGCACGCTCTGGACGGCGCCCCAGTGGTCGCGCCCGGGGCCCTTGTAGAATTTCGTCAGCGTGCTGGTGCGCGGGGTGCGGCCGAACTCTCCCGCCACCACCACCAGCGTGCTGTCGAGCAGTCCCTTGGCCGTCAAGTCGTCAAGCAGCGCCGAAAGCGACTTGTCCATGGGCGGCAGCAGCTTGTCCTTGAGGTGGGGGAAGGCGTTGCCGTGGGTGTCCCATGTCTCGTTGTTGCCCAGGTTCACCTGCACGAGCGAGACGCCCGCCTCGGCCAGGCGGGCCGCCATCAGCAACGACCAGCCGAAGGCGTTGCGTCCGTACAGGTCGAGGTCGCGGTCGGGAGCCTTGCCGATGTCGAAGGCTGAGCGGACGCGGGAGTCGGTGAGCAGCGACACGGCATCCTGCCGATGCCTGTCGAACCCGCCGGCCGCGCCTTCCAAGGCCTTCCTTTGCGAGTCGATGTGGTTGAGGATTCCCAGGCGCCCGCCGAACCGGCCGCCATCGACGCCTTGGGGAAGCGCCAGGTCGGGAAACTCGAAGGCCAGCCTCTTGGGCTTGTAGTCCCTTTGCTGGTGGTCGAATTCATGGGTGGGATATGCCCCGTAGGCCTTGGGTTCGAACGCCGAAACCTCGAGGAACCAAGGGTCGTGCCGGCGGCCCATGACGCCGGCGAACTGCCCGGGAATGACCCGGCCGGAATTGTGCACGATGCGGTCGGGAAGCACGATCGCGGGAGGAAGGTTGTTGCGCCGGGGCAGCACGCCTCCGGCTAGCGCGGCGATGGCGGGGTGGTCGGCGGGCCTGGGCGCGGAGGGGTTGAAGCCGGTGGGCAGGTCCGACCTGCCCGTCAGCATGATGTGGTGCCCCGCGGAGTGATCGTTCGAGCGGTGCCCGAGGCTGCGCACCAGGGTGGTGCGATTGGCCCGGGCGGCCAGCATGGGCAGGTGCTCGCTGTAGCGGACGCCCGGAATCGATGTCGGGATCGTCCCGAATTCGCCGCGGATCACATCCGGGGCGTCGGGCTTGGGATCAAAGCTCTCATGCTGGGCCAAGCCGCCCGAAAGGAACACGAAGATCACCGAGCGGTGGCCCCTGGAACCGGCGGCCCTGGCCAGCATGGCCCTTTCGGCGATTCCGAGTCCGAGAATCGAGGACGCGCCGGCCTGCAGGCTCAAGCGGCGGGAAATCGAGGGATGATCCAGCATCTTTCCAACTCCTCGCGGGGGCTTTTCAGCCCATGAGGGCCTCGACGGGCCTGCCGCCATCGGTGACGGGGACGGGCCGCGTTCCATCCATGAGTTCCATGGCCGGGTTGACGCCCAATGAGGCGAGGATGGTCGCGTGGAAGTCGGGGATGGAAACCCCCGCCTCGAGGACCTTCTTGCCGGCGTCATCGGTCACGCCGTGGGCGCCCTTGTGCCTGAGGCCGCCGCCGGCGAGCACCATCGTGAAGGCGGAACCCTGGTGGCCTCTCCCCCCCCGGCCGTCGAACTCGGGCGGCCGGCCGAACTCGGTGGCCACCACGACGAGGGTGGAGTCGAGGATGCCGCGCCTTTCCAGGTCGATCACCAATCCGGAAAGGGCGGTGTCGAGTTCGCGGATGAGCAGGTGCTGGTTGCGGATTCCCTCGTTGTGGACATCCCAGCCGGTGCCGTTGAGGAAGTTCAGGTTGTGTGAAACCTCCACGAAGCGAACCCCGGCCTCCACAAGCCGCCGCGCCAGCAGGCACCGCTGCCCGAACTCGCCGCCGTAGCTGGCGCGGACATCGGCCGACTCATCCTTGAGGTTGAAATGCCTGAGGAACCCGGGTCCGGAAAGCCTGAGGGCCTGCTCCTGGGCCTGCCTGTAAGCGGCAAGCGGCACGCCGCCGGGAGCGTCGGCCGAAAGTCCGGCGAGCAGGTTCTCGCGCTCGGAGGCGCGCCGCGCGTCAACCGTCGCCGGCCTGGAAAATCCCGAGGGACCGGCCTCGGTGTCGGTGAGATAGACATGGTTGGCCCTGGCGCCGAGGAACCCCGGCCCCCGGCTCACATTCGGATAGCCGATCAGCATGTAGGCCGGAACATCGGGGGCCCCGGCGCCCCGGGCGTGGGCGATGATCGACCCGATGGAGGGGTAGGTGACATTGCCGCTGATCATCCGGCCCGTGTGGACGAGGTTGGTCGCGAACGCGTGCTCGTCGATCACCTTGTGGTTCACCGAACGCACGGCCGTCAGGCGCTCCATGATGCCGGCGACCTTGGGCAGGTGCTCGCAAACCCTCACGCCGGGGACGGTGGTGGGTATGGAGGGATACAGGGACCCGGGCTTTCCCGTCCTGGTGCCGTTGCCGACGGCCTTGGGATCGAATGTGTCTACCTGCCCCATGCCGCCGCCCAGCCAAAGGAAGATGCAGGCCTCGGCTCGGCGGCGGGCGGGCGCCGAGGCGCCGGCCACGGCCGCCATGGCGGCGGTTCCCAGCAGGGCGCGGCGGTCGATGTGCGTTTCCATGATGTCGCCTCAGCGCGCGTGCGCGAATTCGGGTGAATTGCAGATCGCCCAGATCACATTCTCAAGCCTGCCGCGCCAACCCGGCTCGAGCCGCGTCGTGGGCGGGTCGCCGGCCTTGGCCCGGGCCTCCTGCGCCTGCCTCACCACGGTGGCTTCGGGGTCGAGGTGGTTCGACCAGGAAACATACGGATCGGGCAGGCGCGGCCCCGTGGGCCCCGGCGCGCCCGCGACCTTCCGCGACTCGAAACCGGGGGACAAGACGGCGGCCAGCCGGGCGGCTTCGGCGGCAGTGGGCTTGCGCGTCAGGTAGCGCAGGTAAAGCCGCTCGACCAACCTGTCGAGCGGGCCGTCCTCGAGGGCCATCGAGGTCGCGGCGTGCCCGTCGGTGAGGGTGGTGAGCCACAGGCCCATGGTGCCGTTGGCCAGGATGGCCGGCTGGATCACCTCGGGACTGTCGTCGCGGGTGGCGCGCGGGTCCTGCCGGGCTCCCCGCCAGCCGAACGCCTCGAGCACATCGCAAACGGCCTGGATGCGTGGAAGCGACAGGCTGGGCCTGTCGCGCTCGTTCGAGGTGGAGGTGAGCATCCACGCCCTGCCGGGATTTCCCAGCGAGATCGAGTTGCCCTGGTCGCGCACGCCGTCGATGTCGAGGCTGACTTCCTCGAGCCTCATCGGCATGCCGGAGGCGGCGAACAGGCCGTCCACGACCTGCTCGGCGGAAAGCCTGCGGCGGGCCGGGGCCCTGTGAAGCGGATCGACGGCCGACAACGCGGGGTCGGAGGCGCGCTGGTACGCCGCCGAGTTCATGATCAGCCTCCTCAGGGAGGTTTCGTCGTGGCCCGACCTCACCAGCTCGCGGCCGAGCCAGGCCAGCAGCTCGGGGTGGCTCGGCCTGGCCCTGTCCCAGTCGTCGGGCGGCTCGACAAGGCCGCGCCCCATCAGGTCGCGCCAGACCCGGTTGGCCTGGACCTTGGCGAACCTCTCGTTGGCCGCGGCGGTGAGGAGCCTGCCGAGCTTCTCGCGTTCGGCAAGCGAGTTTTCCACGGAAGCTGCCGGCACGATGTCATCGAGCCTCCACCGCGGCTTGACCGTGGAGCCCGGCTTGAGCGACACGGTGATCAAAGCCTTGCGCCCCCCGGCATGAAGCTTGTCGGCCGGCACGCTGCTGGTGGCCGGCACGGTGACCTCCTTGCCGGCGAGCATCGCGGCCAGGGCGAAGAGGTCTTCCTGCTGCCGGCCGCCGCCGGGGGCGTCGTGGCAGCGGGCGCACTTGAGCTGCACTCCCAGGAACGCCCCCGCCAGCACCACGCCCTTGGTGGCCATCGGCGAGTCGTTCTGGCTGGCCACCGCGAATCCCGCCGGGCCTCCGTAGCGTTCGCTTCCGCGCATGCGGACCAGTTCGATGGCCATCAGGTCGAGCGGCTTGTGGTCGAGCAGCGACTCCCTCAGCCACCACCGGAAAGGCCCGGTGTTGTTGAGCGTGGGATTGAGGATGTTCGGGTTCTCCGCGAGCAGGTCGAGCCACGCGGAAATCTCGCGGTCGGCCCGGCGGGGGTCGGCCAGAAGGCGGTCGACGGCCTTGGCGCGCCGCGTCTGGGCGGGCGATGCCAGGTAGGCGCGGACCTCGCCCTCCGAGGGCGGAACTCCCACGGTGTCGAAAGTCGCGCGCCGCAGGAAAGTCAGGTCGTCGCACGGAGGAGTGACGGCGACCTTGGCCGCGGCGGCCGATGGTTCGGCCCAGGGAGCGCCGGCGCCAAGCCAGCGGGCCAGCAGCGAGACCTCGGAATCTTTCAAGGGATCGCCCTTGGGCGGCATCCGGTCGTCGCCCGCGGACCTCAACCGCGACATCAGGTGGCCCTTGGCCGGCGCGGCCGGGTCGAACGCGGCGCCCGAATCACCCCCCGCCAGCAGGGCCTGCCTGGAATCGAGCCTGAGCCCGCCCTTGGCCTTGGTTCCCGCGTGGCACTGGAAGCATTTCGATTCCAACAGGGCCACCGCCTCGCCGGCATCGCTCCCCTGCCCGGCCGCGCCAAGGTTCCAGCGGGCCTCGAGGAATCGGTCGATGGGATGGGCGCCCGTTGCGCCGATCGGCGGCAACGCGATCTCCGCCTGCCCCGCCAGCCAACGGGCGTCGGCTTGCCTCTTGCCGGCCATCGCCTCCGATTCGGACTTCCGGCACGACGCGCGCGCCGAAGCGTCGACCGCGTCGAGGTGGGTGTTCCGCTCCGCCTGGTACGACTCCCATCCCTCGTCCGTGTAGGGAACGGTTTCACCCGCCGGACTCAACAGGCGCCATGAACTGGTTCCCTCGGGAGCCCAGGCCACCACCGTTTCGCCCGGCTCCGGCCGGCGCCGCGACTTGCCCAGGATTCCCCCGACAATGGTTTCCAGCACCACCACCACCGGCCCGCCGGGCAGGCGCGCCTCGATGACTTCCTCGCGGTTGCCCGGCGGGGCGAAGCGGAAGTCGGGCGCCAGATTCAGGTACTGCCCGGGGGGCTTGATCGTGCCGTGGCCGCCGGGGTCGGCTGGAGGGAACGGCGTGGTCAGCACCACCTTTCCGTCCAGGGTCACCCGGGAGGCCCCGCGCGCCCTCAGGAGAAACCGGTGCTTGCCGGGCGGCAGGTCCACCACCGCCGAGGCGCGAACAAAAAGCGGATTGGGTCGGTCGGCGCGGATTCCCGTGTCGATGTACCGCTGCGGGAATCGGAACAGCGCGAAGGCCCTTTCCGGATACCGTTCGTTCCCCGTCGGCGGCGATTCAGGCCATAGGTTCTTGTCGGGCGAAAGGCCCGACTCGCACAGTTCCACAAGCACCATCGCCTTGGGCAGAGCCCCGGCATCCACCTTGGCGGGGGGGAAATCCTTGAGGCCGGGCGCCTTGGCGCCAACCTTGGGATCGGGCGCCTTGGCCGGCTTGGCGGAATCGTTCGACTGCGCCCAGGCCAACTGGACGGCAAGAAGCAACGGCACCATCGCGAACCATGTTTTCATGTCGTGGCTGGCGGGCGGGAAGGAGGGAATCCAAACAATAGTTTGCGGCCTGTTCCTCATCGGCGCAAGCCGTCGATTCGAAAGGCAGATGGTTGACATCAGGTGATATCCGCATACACTTCGGTTATTGAATATCATCAGGAACCGCACCATGACCAACATCGGCATCCGAATCCTCCTGGCATCGGTTTTCGCGCAACTGGCGCTGGCTCCCGACGCCATCGCCCAGCCTCGCCGGAACCCGCCGAAACCCGCGCCCGGGGCGCCCGCGCAATCCAAGCCGGCCCCCGCCGCCTCCGAGGCGGAGCAGGCGATCCGCAAGGCCGCCGACGATTACGCCAAGGCGTTCAACGCCAGGGACTTCGACGCGATCGGCAAGCAGTGGACCGAGATGGCGGAACTTCATCAGGACAGCGGTGCCACCGTCCGGGGCAGGGACTCGATTGTCGGCATCATCAGGAAGGCCGCGGCGCACCGCCCCAAGGCCGCCATCAGCATCAAGGTGGAATCGGTGGACATGCTCGGCGCCGGGGCGGCCCGGGTCAGGGGGACTCTGGTTCTCAAGGATGAGGGGGAAATCGGCGTGTGGGCCACCCGGTTTTCCAGCCTGCGCGTTCTCGAAGGCGGCCAATGGCGCCTGGCCGATTCAAGGGAAACCGCGATCTCCACGGCCTCCATTGAGGAAATGGCGTGGCTTGTCGGCAGTTGGTCGGCGGAGAGTCCCCTGGGCAAGGTGACGGTCTCCTACGAGAAGGCGCTCGGAGACAGGGGCCTTGTCGGCAAGATCTCGGTCAAGCCGGCCGAGGGCCCCGGCATGGAGGTGCTGGAAGTGATCCAGGTCCGCGATGGCGAGATTCGCTCCTGGGTGTTCGACTCCACGGGCCTCTCGGGAGAAGGGTACTGGGAACACGACGGCGCCCGCTTCAACCGCACCATTCACGGTGTCACGGAGGATGGCAGGCCGGCCTCATCGGTGATTGTGCTCACGCGGGTCTCCCCGGAAACCGCGCTCTGGCACCCCATTGAGCGCATCCGCGGCGATGTCCGCATGCCCGACCTGCCTTCCATCAAGCTGACCAAGTCGAAATAACCGCGAGCGAACAAGGAGAATCGTTATGGGAAACATCCGGTACTGGCTGGTCTCGTTCACGCTGATCGCCGCCGCGGCGCCGCTGGTCGCCCATGGAGTGGGTGGGGGTGGCGGCGGATTCAGGCCGCCCGCGGGAGGAATGGGCGGAGGCCCCAGGCCCGGCGGCGGCGACTTCGGACGGCCCGGCGGCGGCGACTTTGGCCGACCCGGCGGCGGGGGCGACTTCGGACGGCCCGGTGGCGCAGGAAGGCCCGGTGGTGACGACTTCGGACGGCCCGGTGGCGCAGGAAGGCCCGGCGACATTGGCCGACCGGGCGATCTTGGCCGGCCCGGCGGCGACATCGGCCGGTTTGATGGAAACCGCGGCATCGACGCCAACAGGTTTGGCAACGACCGGTTCCCCGGCGAAATGAACCTCTCCCGCGTCGCCAACAACAACCAGTTCCTCAGCAACCGCGGCAACATCCAGTCGTTCTCGATGAACAACCTGCAAAACCGCGGCAATCTGGTTCGCAACAACTTCTACGGCAACAACTTCGGGGGCGGCTGGTACAACAACCACTTCAATCCCTGGTGGGGCGGCGGCTTCGGCGCCGGGTTCTGGCTTGGCGCCACCTGGGGCCGGCTCGTCCCCTTCTGCGGCTTCAGCTCATTTCCCGTCTATTACGACTACGGAACATCCGTTGTCTACTCCGGAAGCTCCGTCATGGTGCAGGGGGAGTCGGTCGGCACGCCGCAGCAATACTCCCAGCAGGCCTCGGCGATCGCCGGCACCGGTTCCGCCGCCATGGAGGATCCCAAGGACACCTGGGAATCCCTCGGGGTTTTCGCCATGGTCCGCGCCGAGGAAAAGGACCCCAGCAACTACATCCAGCTCGCCGTCAACAAGGACGGCATCCTGCGCGGCAGCTACTACAACAGCATTTCCGACACCAACGAAAAGGTGAAGGGAGCCGTCGACAAGAAAACCCAGCGCGCCGCCTGGACCATCGGCGACAAGAAGCAACCCGTGTACGAGGCCGGAATCATGAACCTCACCCGGGAGCAGACCACCGCCCTGGTGCACAAGGGCGACGACAAGGTGGAGCAACTCCTCCTGTTCCGCATCAAGCCGCAGGAAGGACAGGAACCCGAGGCGCCGAAAGGCCGCTGACGCATCGATCCGCCCCATGACACAAGGCCGACCGCCCCCTGCCGGGACGGTTGGCCTTGTCCCTTTTTGGCCCGCCGGGACACGATGTTCCCAAGGGCGGCACCTGCAAACCGCCCGGCACGGGAGGCCCGTCATGGCCGACATCACCCGGCCCGTTCCCTGGCCGAGGACATTCCTGGGAGACCTCCTGCATTTCTCCCGTCGGGTTCCCGCCGTCACCTTCGAACGCACCTTCAGGCTGAGGTCGCTCCGGCTGATCCGCGACGCGATGCCCGACCGGCCCGGCTGGACGGCGCTTTTCGTGAAGGGGTTCGCCAGGCTGGCTTCCGAGTTCCGCGACTTTCGGACAAGCCATATCGAATACCCATGGCCGCGGCTTGTCGAGCACGGCACGCAGGTGGCCTCGGTCGCCATCGAGAAGGAGATCGACGGCCGGCCCGCCGTCATGTTCGCCAAGATCCGCTCGCCCGAGGCGCGGACGCTGTGGAACATCGACGGAAAACTGAGGCGCGCCAAGGAGTGCCGCCTGGAGGAACTCGCGCCGTTCCGGGCCGCCAGGGGCTTGGCGCGCCTGCCGAGGCCGGTTCGGCGGTTCCTCTGGTGGATGGCCCTCGAATGGTCCGCCCGGTGGCGGTCGCGCAAGTTCGGAACCTTCGGCGTGAGTTCATGCGGAATGATGGGCGCCGAGTCGCTCAGCCTGCTTTCGCCGCTGACGGCCAACCTGACCTTCGGCCCCGTGAGTCCCAAGGGCGCGGTCCGCGTTCGCATCGTTTTCGACCACCGGGTCTGCGACGGGGGCGTGGTCGCGCGTGCGCTGGCGCGCCTTGAGGAGATCATGGAGGAGGAAATCACGGCGGAACTGAAGGATGGCGGAACGCCGGCCAATCCTCCCCGCTCCGCCGCCTTGCCGGCCACGCCGATTCACGGCTGAACCGGAACCAGCCCCCCGGCGCCAGCGGATGAAGCCGGGTTCCCATCATCCTGGCACCCGGCGGGAAACCTTGGCTGCCAATCCCATCCACCCGCGTCGGCTGATCACCAACCTTCTTCCCCTCGAAGGCAAGCCTGCCGGCCCGGGTGCGCTGGCCGCCTGATTTTTTGACTGAACCTGTGAACCTCACCGGCGAATTGAGATCATGAGGGCCGCGTGCGCCAGAGAGGCGCCAGCCCTGTGTCATCCCGGGAACCTTGCATGGCCGTCACCTTCATCCACACCGCCGATTGGCAGCTGGGAAAACCGTTCGGCGACTTTGACGAAACCAAGAAGCCCCTTTTGCGCCAGAAAAGGATCGATTCCCTCAGCGGAATCGGCAGGCTGGTTGAAGAAAGGGACGCTCGCTTCGTCGTGGTCGCCGGCGACCTCTTTGATTCCCAACAGCCCACCAAGGCTCTCGTGTCAGCAGCCTGCCAGGCCATCGGTGAAATGGAGGTTCCGGTCTATGTGATTCCCGGCAACCACGACCACGGCGGCAAGGGAGGACCCTACGACCAAGATTATTTCAAGTCCGAGGCAGCCCAACTGGCGCCGAATCTTGTGCTGATGCTTGAGCCTAAACCTTTTCTGCGCGATGACTGCGTCATTTTTCCATGCCCGCTCAGACACCGGCGCGAGGTGGGGGACCCGACCGAGTGGCTACGCGCATTCCCAAGCTCTGACGCCTATGGCAATCTTCCCCGGATCATCGTGGCCCATGGAAGCATCCAGGACTTCGGGCAACAGGAAAAAGACACCGACGACGAGTTTATCGGCGCGCCCAATCTGCTGAACCTCGCCATGCTATCGGCAAGCGAGTTC
>JAGWVO010000588.1 GCA_018970845.1 Planctomycetota bacterium | reverse complement strand
CCAAGCTGTCAGGCTCCATCCAATCCGAAAACCATCCCCTTCGAAACCGGTTGCCTGTCCCGGCCAGTGGGCTCTTTCCCCTCGAAGCTCTCGATCCCAGTTCGGGGGTTCAGGAGGAAACAGCCTCGCTATCCCCAGACCAACGCCTTGAGCGTTTGCGGCACTTGGCTGAAGAAGTATCGCGTTGTTCCAAGTGTGCGGAACTCGCTCGCGGCCGGACTAAAACGGTGTTTGGCATCGGGCCAATCGACGCTGAACTCTGCGTGGTGGGTGAAGCCCCCGGAGCCCAGGAAGATTTGAAGGGCGAGCCGTTTGTCGGCGATGCGGGCCAACTACTCGACAAGATTCTCAAGGCGATCGGGTTTGATCGTTCCCAGGTGTATATCTGCAATATCCTCCGGTGTCGGCCTCCGTCGAATCGGACACCTGATGCCGTGGAGGCTGGAAATTGCCGACCATTTCTCGAGTCGACGCTGGCTCTGGTGAAGCCGAAGTTTTTATGCCTGATGGGAGCAACGGCGGCCAGATACCTTCTTGAATCCAGTTCGGGGATAGGTGCTCTTCGAGGACGCGAACTGAATTGGCGTGGAGTGCCAGTAGCCGTGACTTACCACCCCGCCTACCTGCTCAGGTATCCAGACAAGAAACATGACACTTGGGAGGACATGAAAAAAATGCTGGCTCGAATGGGGCGTTCCGTGCCTGGAGCCTGAACCTTGTCAGTTGGAGCCAAGCCTGATGATTCGAATGGCTGTTTTTTCTTCCGGATTTTCGCTCCTTGCCTTGCGGATGACAGCCGCATGGGTGCCATGGGGCAGGTCCGTCGCCAGCATCACGGTGCGCGGGTAGTGAAGTCCCTTGCTGTAGGCATGCTTCAACTGGATTGGCTTGTAAGGGCCACCATCGATGGCAATCTCGGCAATTCCCGCGTCGGGGCCGGCAAGCAAATAGGCAGCAAGACAATTTCCTTCAAAACTCAATGAGAAAGCCCCACCAGGTAGATCCGTATGTATCAGCGGCACATTCCGGAAACGGGGCCGGCAATCGCCCTTGATCGATTTCCAGTCGGGCACCGATAGGTGCCAGGCTTCATCCCTCACGCATTTGGAGTTATCCAAGAATCGGCCACGAACATAACTCCCCTTGTCAAGAAGTTCAGCTTGTGGATGAGGTTTGATTGATTCGGCCAGCGGCCCGGACCAGGCCTTGTCGAGGATTCGGTTCACCACACTGGCGGCCAGTTCGTTACCGGGCCTTGCGGGATGCACTCCGCCGTAGCGGGCCCAAGTCAGGCTGCCATCCTTGATTTTTGATGCCAACTCGCGTGCCACATGGGCTGAGGAGATGTCATGGCGGACGGCCACATCTTCGTGGGAACCGCTGGACAGGGGTTCCTTTCCTTTGGCGAGGCTTGCGAGCATGGCTTCGTTGACGAAATGAACCATCACGATGTCGCAAGAAGGATTGCGGTCGCGCATGTGACGGATGATGCCTTCCATGCCGCGAATGCATTCCCGCTTGGCATGGTGGGCATCCTGGTCATCGTTTACGGCAAACTCGACGAAAAACAGATCGACTGGCTCTTTTGAAAGAACATCGTCGGCGAGCCGAAAAGCCCCGGTCGTGGAGCAGGTCGATGAAATTCCCGCGTTGGTGAAGCTGAAATCCGTGGCTGGGAACCGTCGTTTCAGGGATTCCATCATGATGGGGCGATAACCTTCCATCTCCGTGATGGAGCCACCCATGAAAGCCACATGGCCCTTCCTCTCGGTGGTGAACTTCAGCCTGCTGTTATTGAGATTCCCCCTGAAATTGGCATTTTCAGGTGGTGTGCCAACAGGTTGTGCGCATGCCATCAGGCAGCCCAAACCAAGAATCCACATGGAACAAATCTCCAGCATGTTTTTAAATCCCCGGCCTTGACCAGAAAAAAAAGCTAGCCTTCACCGGGTTTTCAAAAGCCCACCATGTCTTCAGGCCCTCACAAAGCGAGTATCGCCCCATGAGCGCACTTTTCAAAGGCTTTTTTCATCTGGCTGAACTCGGCCAAATTTGGCGGGCGCCGCGTGATGAATTCCTTGGAAAAGGGCCCGCAAAGCGATTGGAA